>JAIBBA010000012.1 GCA_019694895.1 Chitinophagales bacterium | reverse complement strand
TGTGATTCGTTAATCACTACTTATTTATATGTATTTCCAACTTACGATTTAACATCAACAGTTAATATCTGTTCCGGAGATACTTATATTTTGCCTGATGGAATTGAAACAGGTGTAGCGGGCGTGTATATTGCAAACTTGCTGACTGATAAAGGATGTGATTCCATCATAACAACAACATTAAATGTTGATCCTACTTATTTCCCTACCTTCAACCCTGAAATTTGTGAAGGCGAAACGTATACGTTACCTGATGGTAATATTGTAAATGCATCCGGAACATACGTTACCTCATATTCAACAGTAGCAGGATGTGATTCAATCATTACTACAAATCTTACTGTGCATCCTCTGCCGGTTATAATTTTTACCATTGATGATGTTGTATGTGTTGAAGATGCGGCTCTTACGCTAAATGCTTATCCTTCAGGCGGCACTTATTCCGGAACAGGGACAACAGGCACTTCCTTCGATCCTGCTACAGCCGGTGTTGGTGGCCCGTATGCCATAACGTACGATTATACCGATGTTTATGGTTGCTCTTCTTCAGCAACCGTTTCTATTAGTGTAGATGAAAATACCGCCACGGCATGGGGCGATACCACTATTTATGCCGGAGAGCCTGCAGTGCTGCATTCCGAAGCAGGCGGCGATTATAACTGGACACCTCCTACACAAGTTATTTGCACATGGTGTGCCGAAACAAATGCGTATCCGCTCGAGTCGATTTTATATACCATGGTATCAACTAATGAGAACGGATGTATAGCTAGTGACGATGTATATATTGAGGTGCTTCCAAATCCTGGCAATGCATCTTATATTCCAAATACATTTACACCGAATGGCGATAATTTCAATGATTATTTTTTCGCTTACGGTTACAACCTTGCCGCTATCAGAAGTATGCGCATCTATGATAGATGGGGTGCTCTTATTTTTGAAAAAGATAATATTCCCGCAACAAATGATACCGAAGGATGGGACGGCACATTTAATGGCGAATCTTTGAACAATGGGGTTTATGCCTATATTATGGAGCTCACATTTGAAAACGGTATCACTACGCAATATGCAGGTAATATCACGCTTATAAGATAATTGGCCTCTACGCTATTTCAGAAAGGCTGTCTGTCATGGCAGCCTTTTTTGTTTGCAGAAAACATTTGAACCGCTCAACCACAATTTAATATGCATAAAAAAAGGCCGCCTGTGTGCAGACGACCTTTTCGATATGTCTAAAAAATTTATTCTCTTAAATCAATTACTTCACAACCGGGATATTTCGATTTGTCGAATTTGAAGTTGGTATCGTTCATTTCAACATTTGATTTGAAATTGCTGATCACGTATGTATAATGTATCGCATTCTTGTCGAATACAACACCTTTTTTAATCGAATTGTCGCTTGGATCAACATACATTTTTACTTTGCTAAAGCTCAATGTTTTGTCTTTTGGTGTAAGCTCAATTATTTGCAAAGATTTACCACCTTCGGTCACCTTTTCACCCATATAAGCAAGGTAATCTTTTTCAGCAATTTTAAAGATGTCGTTAGGAGTCATAATACCGGCTCCTTTTTCAAAATTATTGATCTGAACCTCATTTACATCCTTTAGATAGGTCCAAAGTGTTTTACCATCAGACATAATGATCTGATTTCCCATTTCAGCCTTGAACATGTTTCCTTTAGCAGAAACTTTACCGTTTTTAGTTTCTTTTGTTTTAGCCTCAAGGTTTTCGATGGTAAGGGCAATATCCATTTGCATGGTTTTATACCCACTATATTTCTGACTAACGGATTTCAGCAATTTAACGGCTGCTGGGTCGGAGGTTTGAGCATGGGCGATACCCGCGGTCATCACAAGGGCAAACACCATAATACTGATCTTTTTCATGACAGTGTGGATTGGAAGTGCAAAGTTAATTTGAAAACAATGGATTATTAAGTTTAATCCAAGGTTTGCAAATACTGTTCCAATTGTGCCAAATCGCTGTATAAAACTTCTCTCGGCTTGCTTCCGGCACTCTGACCAACAATGCCGGCTGCCTCCAGCTGATCCATCAAACGCCCGGCCCTGTTGTATCCTAGCTTGAGGCGACGTTGAATAAGCGAGGTTGATCCCTGTTGGTGTTGCACAATAATTTTTGCAGCTTCGGCGAACAACGGGTCGCGCTCGCCGTCCATAATCTCCATTTTTTCCTTCTGGGCCTGCTCATCAATGAACTCCGGCAACATGAATGCCTCCGGATATCCGATCTGGTTGGAAATGAAGTCTACCACCTTGTCAACCTCAGGGGTATCAACGAACGGACACTGCAATCGCACCATATCGCTTCCAATCGCCAACAACATGTCTCCACGTCCTACCAGCTGTTCGGCTCCACTATTGTCAAGGATGGTCCTGCTGTCGACCTTACTCGCCACTTTGAAAGCGATACGCGCCGGGAAGTTGGCCTTGATAGTACCGGTAATGATGTTCACCGATGGACGCTGGGTGGCGATCACGCAATGCAATCCCACCGCACGAGCAAGCTGGGCTATACGCGCAATAGGCATCTCCACCTCTTTTCCTGCCGTCATTATAAGATCGGCAAACTCATCAATCACCAATACAATATAGGGGAGAAACATATGCCCTTCCTTCGGATTGAGCTTGCGCTTCATGAACTTGGCATTGTATTCTTTGATATTGCGGACTTGCGCATTTTTCAACAACTCGTAACGGGTATCCATTTCAATACACAAGGCATTTAGCGTGTTTACCACCTTACGGGTATCGGTGATAATGGCGTCTTCCTCTCCGGGAAGTTTAGCTAAAAAGTGCTTTTCTATGGATGAAAACAAACTCAATTCCACCTTTTTGGGATCCACCATCACAAACTTGAGTTGCGATGGGTGTTTTTTATATAACAGTGAAATGAGTATGGCATTGATACCAACAGATTTTCCCTGACCGGTAGCACCCGCCATCAACAAGTGCGGCATGCGTGTAAGATCGGCAATGTAGTTCTCGCTGCTGATGGTTTTACCCAAACATACCGGAAGATCCATTTTCGCATGCTGAAATTTATCACTGCCTATCTGGCTCTTCATCGAAACTGTTTCTTTATTCACATTCGGCACTTCTATACCGATGGTACCTTTTCCCGGGATTGGAGCGATGATTCGAATGCCAAGCGCTGCCAGACTTAATGCAATATCATCTTCCAGATTCTTGATTTTGCTGATACGCACACCTGCAGCCGGAATGATCTCATACAGTGTTACCGTTGGTCCTATCGTTGCTTTTATTTTGCTGATCTGAATATTATAATTATTCAGTGTAGCAATAATCTGATCTTTATTTCTTTCGAGCTCTTCTGTATTAATGGAAACCGTTTCACTGGCATATTCTTCCAATAATTCTAATTCAGGATATTTATAATTTGGAAGATCGAGAACAGGGTCGAAATGGTAATTAAGATTTTCCGCTGCAATCTGCTCCTCCACCGGTGTTTCAATATCGAGTGATAAATGATCCTGATGATCTAGTAGAGGTTCTTCATCGCCTGCAATAACAATTGTTTCGGGCTCCTCAATTTCCAAAGGCATAGATTGTTCCGATACCGGCTCAACCTTTTTCAATTCCATTACCACATCATCAACCTCTCCCTGTAACGGTGTAATATCTACGTTAGATGTATAAACGGGAGGAACATTGATCATTTCTTTTTCCACCTCAGGGATTTCCTCCGTTTGAACAGGCATATCATCTTCCGTAAAAGGATCTACGGCAGGAATTACTTCTTTCTTCCTGAACATATTCAATAAAAATCCGAAATCAAATTTTGTGAAGATGATCATGTATACTACCATCGCCGCCGTAAGTGCTAAAATGGCGCCTACTTTGCCGATATAACTCTCCAAATGAAATGCTGTCCCTTTGCCGAATCCACCGCCATAAGGAAATTCCGCTTTATACATGAAAAAACCGAGCATGGTGCTGATCCATGCCATTACTACCATTCCCTGCCCTATGAGTTTTACATTGTTGAATATCTGTCGGCTGAAAAAGAAATTTACTCCCAGTGTAAAAAACCAAACCACGAAAAAGAAACTGGCTACACCAAACCAGCAAAAAAAGAATTGATGACTCAATACTGCTCCAAGATTGCCGAGATGATTTTCTACTGTAATTCCGCTATTGAAAACTTGCGCCCAGGGATGATCCCAGATAAGACTCTGATCAGCCTTCCAGGTAAACAGATAGCTGACAAACGATACGCCGCTGAAAAAACTCAGCAGTAATAAAAATACTCCCGTAACCTTCAATATGCGCTCATCTTTGTAAAATGGAGCGCTGTTTGATGCTTTCTTTGCTTTCTTACCTGATTTCTTTGTTTCCGCCATGTGAAAATTTGCTATGATCTTTGAACTCAGCTCGCAATTGCATTTGTTGTCTTTTCTGTCCCATTCCCGTTTTTCTTTCCTACCCGAATTGTATTACAATTTCAGGTATTTGCTGCTTCAGGGGGGCTTGGTTAAAGGGCAAATGCTTGTGCAATAAACACGATGCTATTTTTGAAATGAGTTTTTCTCAAAAGTAAAGGTATTGATATCCACCTCCCTTAAGAACGCGTTTATACACGAAGTTGGTCTGAAAATGACTAGGATTTTGGATAGTGCGGCCGTAGTTTCAAAATTGGCCATCCGTCAGAACCAAAGGTGGAGGTATCTTATTTTAGTCATCGATATCTGTCCATGGATAGGGTTTGAGCAGTGTCATCGGTCATTCACCCCGCATTATGTATTTTTGACGCAAATAGCAGGAAATGTCACATAAGCCCGTAGAATATACCGAATATCTCCAGTTAGATAAAATACTGAATGCTCAAAGCCTTGAAAGCGATAAGGCCGGAGCCCATGCACATGATGAAATGCTGTTTATCATCATTCATCAGGCCTATGAATTGTGGTTTAAACAGGTGCATTTTGAAGTAGATAGCGCGCTGCAGGTGATGGGTAAACCCGAAGTAAATGACAATAGTCCCGAATTACAAACTGTTGTACATCGACTCGATAGGGTAGTGACCATTTTAAAAGTTTTGGTGCACCAGATCGATATTCTGGAAACAATGACGCCTCTCGATTTTCATGAGTTCCGCGATTTTCTTCGCCCCGCCTCCGGATTTCAAAGTTGGCAATTCAAAATGCTTGAGGCGAAACTGGGTTTGAAGTTTGATAACCGCTATGGGAAAGAATATTATACAAGCATGCTAAAGCCGCAATATGTCGATTTGGTGAAAGATGTGGAATCACAAAAATCACTGCTCGAAATGCTCGACGATTGGCTGGCACGTATGCCTTTCTTTAGTGACGACAATCTTTGGAAGAGTTATCAGCCTGCATCACAAAATGACAGCACGCATCACGTATTTTGGAATGATTATCTGAATGCCTATAGCAAAACCTTGGTTGAAGGAGAACAACATAACAAAGAGATATTTGCTTCTATTTTTTTGGGCGAAGGGAAAAGTGAACATACTTCTCTAAGTAATAAGGCTATGCGCAATGCCTTGTTCATTTCGCTTTATCGCGGATATCCACTCATGCATTTACCTTTTCAATTGATGCAACATTTGTTGGATATTGATGAACAAATGGCTACATGGCGATTCCGTCATATCAATATGGTGCACCGTATGATAGGAAGTAGAGTTGGCACGGGCGGCAGCTCAGGAAAAGAATACTTACAAGGAGCATTAAATAAGCATTATATTTTTAAAGATTTTGCTGTGCTGAGCAGCTTCCTGATCCAGCGGAATAAATTGCCCCACCTAAGTAGCGAATTAAATCACAAACTGGGTTTCATGTAAATGACTGCATGTCGAAATTTAATATTTTGTTATATCTTTAGTAGACAACCCTTTATTTAACCCAATTCAAATCCGTATCAAATGAAAATCTTTCTGACCATATTGACTTGCGGCTTAATTGTTCAGGCTCAAGCTCAAACTATTGTTCCAATCAGCAGCGCTGAACAAAGTTATGAAGTGCTCGATCTTACTAAAGAAGCAAAAATTACTTGGGGTGGTTATGAAGAGATTGGTGTGGCTACTCGCAGTGAAACGGATGGGGCATTAAATTCAAAAGCTATTGTTGTTGCGGTAGGCGATAATCCCGGGTTTGACAATAAACCATATGCGGCTCAAGTTTGTGAGAATAGCACAGCCGGCGGTCATGACGATTGGTATCTGCCTGCCAAAGATGAAGCAGCCTTGATTTATTTGAATATCGATAAATTTAATTGGTCAGACAGCTACACACTCTGGACTTCTACCGAAGCTGCAGGAACACAAGCTGTTTCATTGTACACTTATAATGGCACTTGGTATAATGTGCAAAAGGTGGATAGCTACAATATGGTGTGCATGCGCAAAACAAAGTAATCGCGCACAAAAATAACCTGGTTAAAATATTATTGTTTGATAAATCTTTGGGTGATGTAAGTATCGCCTGTGCTGATTTTGATCAAATATAAACCTTGCGCTAATTCTGAAAGTGGTATGTTCACTTGAGTTGCGCCGGCAGGATTGAATTGTTTGATTATTTGACCATTCATGTTAATTATTTCAACACCATTGATTGAAAATTTGGAATTAATAACAAGAAATTGATCAGCGGGATTCGGGTTTATTTGAACAAGGTCATTGTCTGTTAAAGGGTCAACAGAACTTAATTCATCAAGTCGATATTGACTTAAAAAACGCCAGATCTCTTTACAGGCATTCACATCCTGATTGGTAATTCCAAGAAAGGTGATTGCTGTGCCCGGCCACGTGTGTTCACCACCAATAATCTTGTATAATTCTACTCTGCTGTCTGTCCAGCCATTGCCATAAACATAATGTTCGGCAGTGCTGCCATCCGTTGTCACAATGTCCGGTACTTCTGTGAATACAGGTGTGGCATCCGTATGATTATGCGCTACCCAGTAATTAATTACTGAATCCACCGAAAAAAATGCAAGGTTGTCGCCGTAGGGCACCGTCGGATCAGCGGTGCCATGAAAATGTAAAACAGGAACATTGTGTTGCGCATTGCAATAGGAGAGTCTGTCTTTGTCAATAGTTCCTGCCACGCTGGCTATTGCCGCTATGCGCTCGCTTAATTCACATGCCAACGTATAACTCATGAAACCACCGTTGCTCATTCCTGTAGAATAGACTCTATTGAGGTCGATATTATATTCTGCGGCAACAGAATCTATAAGGTCTGATAAAAATTGCACATCGTCGACACCAATGCCGGGTGCAACAAAACAATTCCAATAGCGTAACCCAAACGCATCAAAAGTGCCATTCGGAAGCACAGTGATAAAACCCGCTGTGTCGGCAATTGGATTAAAATTTGCATACAATGCCTGACCGAAATTGTCGGAACTGTAACCATGTAAATTAAATAATAAGGGCACAGCCTCAGATCCATCATATGCTGTTGGTATATACATGCGGTAATTGCGGTACATGCCTCCACTATAAATGCTGTCAATAATTGTCACCTGTGCGTGCATGATTCCGGCAAGAAAAATACAGGATAAAAAACTGATGAGTTTACGCATATTGATTTATTTCTTTAAATGATATCACAATAAATTATTTAAATCTTCAGGGAAGCATCTGTAAACCACGGCCTCATTATCGTGCTCTTCAACATCTTTCCAGTAACGCATACCACATTTTTCCAAAACTCTGATAGAGCCTATATTCGCTTTCAACGCACGACCGACGATCATCGGCATATTAAATTTTTGAAAGCCTGCTGTTAAACATGCAATTCCCGCTTCCGTGGCAAAATCTTTTCCCCATTCATTCTTAAATAGCCGAAATCCGAGGTCATATTCATTCGCATCAGAGGAATATTTCAATCCACACCAGCCAACAAGCTTGTGCTCTGATTTTGTCGCCATTGCCCAGCGACCAAAACCATATTTTTTGAAGTGATCATATCCGGCCAAAAATTGCCTGGCTGCATCTATACTTTCAAATGCAACATCGCCTGTGTATCTAATCACTTCGGGATCATTATTTAAGTCAAAGAAAAATTGTGCGTCGTCGGTATTTAATTCGCGCAGCAATAATCTTGGAGTTTCAATGACCCAATCCATACTATTTTTCCGAATTAATTAATTGTATTTGTTCATAGGAAAACGCTTTCATTTCCCTATCGCCGTATTTGATTGATTTTTCGTAATAAGCAATCGCCTGTTCCTTATTGTTGATGCGATGATAGCAAAATGCGATATTACTCAATACTATGGCATCCGTCGGATCAACAGTTTCAGCTTTAAGCAGTGGCGTCAAGGCTTCCTCATAGTTACTCGCCAGCATATAACTAATAGCAAGATTTGACAAGTTTTCGATATTGTTTGGATCGTATTGTAATACCGCTGTTGCGATTTGTCCAATTTGCACGCCAAGGCTATCTACGTTAGTATCATACAATTGAACAATATATGATTGTATCGATTCATTAAATGAGGCAATTCCTCCATCAATTGCTAAACCATCGGTCCATTTCCAGTTATGATTAAATGTTGCCCCGTAATGGATGGTTTTAACTATTTCATCAGCAAATGCCTGATAAGATTGAGTTTCTCCCAATAAATAGATTTTACCAAATCGCAGGTCGAGCCTATCGGGGAATAATGCAATCGCAGAATCTATGCATGCAATAGCAGATGCTACTTGTTTTGGCTGATAATAGACATCGGCATACATGAATTGCGGTGTGGCATCTACAGAGGTATCCGTTGGTGTTATCTCCATGTAATTATTGCCCTTCGGATTGCTGCCTATGGTAACAATACTCTTCATGCTGCTCCAAACAAGAAAATTGTACCTGGCAACATACCATTCCGGATCACCGGGCACATCTTTTTTCCATTGCGTAAGGAGCACCTGCGCTCTGGCAGTATCGTTTTTGTCCAGCAACTGATTGAATTGCTGCGTGCGCGATTGTGCCGATGCCCATGAAGGGAGTAATAACAGCAATAAGGAAAATACAATACCGAAACTGTAGGTAGAAAGTTTATGCATGCCTGTGAATTAAGTAATAAACCGCCTTTATATGCAAAAAGCGCGCCTATTTATACAAAGGTGCTGTAAAATCTGCATTTGAGCAATGTCTGAGTTTTGATAGAAGTAGTGCCGTTTACCAACCTAAAAGTGTTTATCAACAGTCGATTTCCATGGCTAAAGCCCTATCTTTGCAGCAAAGTTGAAATTACTATGTCTAACGCTATTTTTCGCATACCTAAAGCCCTGAATGAACCGGTAAAAGGCTACGCTCCCGGCAGTCCTGAACGCAAAGCCTTAAAGCAGGCAATTGCGGACCTTAAGGCTATTTCTGTAGATATACCCATGTTTATTGGCGGAAAGGAAGTGCGCACCGGAAAAACGGTAGCAATTCATCCTCCGCATGAAATTGCCCATACGCTTGGCCATTACCATCAGGGTGGGGCAGAGCATGTAAAAATGGCTATCGACGCGGCATTGACGGCAAAGCAAGCATGGGAAAATACGCCATGGGAAGACCGTGCAGCCATTTTCCTGAAAGCTGCTGAGTTGCTGGCAGGACCTTATCGATACAAGATGAATGCTGCCACCATGCTCGGACAGAGTAAGAATCCATTTCAGGCGGAGATCGATTCTGCCTGTGAACTGATTGATTTCTGGCGATTTAATGCCGAGTTCATGCAGCAAGTGTATTCCGATCAACCGGAAAGTGCTCCCGGTATCTGGAATCGCATGGAACATAGGGCTTTGGAAGGATTTGTTTTCGCACTTTCACCTTTTAACTTCACTTCAATAGGCGGAAACCTGCCAACAGCGCCTGCCATGATGGGCAATACCGTTGTTTGGAAGACCTCCAATACGCAGATATATTCTGCCTGGGTGATCATGGAAATACTTCGTGAAGCCGGACTTCCCGACGGCGTTATCAACCTTGTTCACGTAAGCGGAAGTGAAGCCGGAAAGGTGATTTTTAGCCATCCTGACTTCGCCGGTATCCACTTTACAGGCAGTACGGAGGTTTTCCGCACCATTTGGAAGACCATTGGCGACAATATTCATGTTTACAAAACATATCCGCGCATTGTGGGCGAAACCGGTGGTAAGGATTTCGTAATCGCACATCCAAGCGCCCATCCAAAACAAGTGGCAACAGCCTTGAGCCGCGGTGCTTTTGAGTTTCAGGGACAGAAATGTTCAGCAGCATCTCGCGCTTATATTCCTTCAAATATGTGGGAAGAAGTGAAGCGTTACCTTGTCACTGATCTTGCTGAAATGAAAATGGGCGGGATTGAGGACTTTTCGAACTTCATAAATGCTGTTATCGACGAAAAGGCATTTGACTCCATAAGCGGTTATATTGCCAAAGCAAAAGCCGATGGTCAGGAGATAATTGCCGGCGGAACTTATGATAAATCAAAGGGTTATTTTATAGCACCAACCGTTATTTTGGCTAAAGACCCGTCGTACAGAACCATGTGCGAGGAGATCTTCGGACCGGTGCTGACAATACATGTATACGATGCCGAAAAGTGGTCGGAAACCTTGCAGGTAGTGAATAACACTTCACCTTATGCCCTGACAGGAGCTATTTTTTCACAAGATAGATATGCTGTAGTCGAGGCTACCGTCGCTCTTCGCCATGCTGCCGGAAACTTCTACATTAATGACAAGCCAACAGGTGCAGTTGTAGGTCAGCAGCCATTTGGCGGTGCAAGGGCTTCGGGAACCAACGATAAGGCAGGAAGCATCCTGAATCTGTTGCGATGGGTGTCGCCAAGAACCATCAAGGAGAACTTTGTTCCACCGGTGGATTTCCGTTACTCGTTTTTAAATGAAGAATAAATCTCTATTTTTACCTGATGATGCAGCGCTACGCAGGGATCATAACAAGCATATTGTTTTCCATATTGGGTTCTTCCTCTATGGTTCATGCTCAATCATATGATGCAGCCCCTGATTTTTACGAGATCAACGAAGATGTTCCTGATGTTACCATGGACGTTATGGCAAACGATCTCAATACTACCGGTGTCACGGATGTATACCTGAACATAGCAACTTTGCCATTGCATGGAACCGTTACGGTTGACGCAGTGAATGACCTGCTGATCTATTCACCTAATGACGACTACTATGGCACCGACAATTTTGAATATACCGGATGTGCTAATACAGATCCCGACATTTGTGGAACAACAAGTGTAATCATTACTATCAACCCTGTTCCCGATAAACCAATCGCTGTTGATGATGCAGTTGAAACTTATGTAAATACACCGCTCAATATCGAACCATTACTAAATGATATTGATGTAGATAACGAAGGCCTTGAATTTACCATTATCGACGATGCAGATTATGGTGCAACAACCATCATTTTCGGTGAAGCTGTTTTTTATGAACCTTTCCCTTGTGTGTATGGAGAGGATTGCTTCATTTACAAGATTTGTAAAATAGGTTCCGATATTTATTGCGATACAGCAACTGTATGTGTAGATGTGCAAACTACAAATTTCAATCCACCTTCTGCATTAAATGACACAGCAACAGTAGTAGTTATCGATACTATTGATATACCTGTTTTATTAAACGATTTTGATGGTGATGGCGATGCTATGATCGTTTCAGAGATCATTGCTGACGGCATGACCGGAACAGCAACAATTAATGCAGATAATACCATCAAATATATTCCTTTTGTTGTTGGCACCGATGATTTCAGATATGTTGTTTGCGACAATAATTGTCCTCCATACTGCGATACTGCATATGTGCATATGAAAATTGAAGAGCCGGAAATTCCCGCAGAAGCAATTCATGTGCCGAACTCCTTCTCGCCAAATGGTGATGGTATTAATGATATGCTCACCATCGAAGGACTTGAATCGGGAATTAAATACAACGTGAATATATATGACCGCAACAGCAGTCTTGTATTTGAGAAAGAAAAGCTTGCCACCTCAGATGTATGGGATGGCACGTCAAATGTGGAATTTATTTCGTCATCAGGTAACGTTCCTGAGGGCACTTATTTTTATGTGATTCGTATAGAAGGACTGCCTGATCCATTATCCGGCTTTATTGTAGTCAAACGATGAAGAAATTATACCAAAGCACACTCCTATTGCTGATGTTATGCAGTGCAAATGCATTGTATGCGCAGTTACCGCCTTTATTTGAGCAATATCATTTGAATCAGTTGGTATTCAATCCTGCATATGCAGGTAGCAAAGGCGGTATAGAGGCCGGATTCTTTTTACACCGACATAGCACCAATGTTCAAGGCGCTCCGGGGACCGAATCATTCACATTGCATACTCCGCTCGCAAATGATAATGTTGGACTTGGACTGAAAATCTATCACGATAAACTAGGTGTTACTAATAATAGTTTTGTGGGACTTGATTACGCCTATCGCATGCATATCAGCGATCACCTGACAGCAGCTATCGGGATAGAAGGTTCAATCGCTAACTACAAAGTTGATTATAGCCAGCTAGATGCCTTTATTAATGGCGACCCCACTTTTACTAAGGCTTCTGAGTCTTATTGGTCGCCTGATGCCGGTCTTGGAGTTTACCTGCATTCCGATATTTATTATGTAGGATTATCTGTAATGTCTCTATCCGGATTAAGTGCTAATGGAAATGACAACCCTGATGTAGCTCAAGATGAAAAATTCGACAAGGTTGCAACTGTATATGGTACACTTGGAACACTGATAAAGATTAATGATAAGCTTACCATAAAGCCGGACTTGCTGATCAAAATTACTGATAGTATTCCTGCTCAAATGGATGTGAATTTAAATTTTATATATAACAACGTTTTATTGGTAGGTGGTGGTTACCGAACAAATGGAAGTATCTCATTTGTGGGTCAATATATTTTCAGCACAGATAATAAGATCACCGGACATGAAGCCGGCTTAGGATATTCTTACAATACGATGTTGGCAGATGACAAGGTATTTATCAGCCCATCTCATGAGGTGTTCCTGACCTATCGTTTTTATAAGCATAACAATAAGTTTGTTAATCCAAGATTTTTCTGATGCGCATGCAAGCTATATATCGTTACTGTCTGATCATAATCCTTTTTTCAGGAATCAGCCCACTGCACGCACAGAATGAAATTCTGGCAAAAGCGGATAAATATTACAATAATGGAATTTATCCGGAAGCGGCAGCACTCTATATCGACCATCTGGAGCAGCAATATGATTATATCGTCAATGTGAAATTGGCAGATTGCTATTATCGAATGGAGGAATGGAGCGAAGCCGAGCATTGGTATGGCGTTATCGTATCACATAATATAGCTGATGCCGGTACATTACTTAGATATGCTACGCTGCTTAAAATGAACGGCAAATACAGGTCGGCAAAAACATATTTTTTAAAATATGCGGCTTATAAACCTGATGGATATTATCTCGCATCAACATGCGATTGGGCATTGGCAAATATGAATAAGCCATCGCAATATTATATCGATACATTGCCATTTAATACCAAAGGCTCGGAAATGACACCGACCATTTATAAGAACGGAATTATTTTTGCTAAGAGTAATGGCACAAAAATCAATAACAATACAGGTCTGCCTTATTATGATTTATATTCAGCCGATGTGCGAACAGACGGAAGCTGGATTACAAATAAACTCGATCATGTGAACTCACCTTATCATGATGCTGCACCTTATTACGATGGTGCTTCTAAAGGTTTGTATTTTACGCGCAGCAACCATTATAAAAACAGAACAGTGGTGAGCATCGATGGGCAGGTTAGACTGGAGTTATTTTATGCACCTTATGTAGACAGTAAATTCGGCACGCCTCATCCGTTGAACGTCAATTCAAAAATATATTCAGTAGGTCATCCGGCAACAACTCCCGATGGCAACATTTTAATTTTTGCATCAGACAAGCAAGGCGGAAAAGGAGGAACGGATCTTTATTATTGTATGAAGCGCAATGGCAATTGGTCAGAACCCAAAAGCATGGGTGATGTGATTAATACTGCCGGAGATGAATTGTACCCCTTCATGACAGCCGATGGCACTTTGTATTTTGCGAGTAATTATCATCCGGGATTTGGCGGATTCGATTTATTTAAATGCGAACGCGAAGGTGATCATTGGTCAACTCCCGAAAACCTCGGCATGCCGGTTAATTCACCTCAGGATGATTATGGCTTTACCATGAAAAATGGCGTTGGTTATTTTAGTTCCAACAGACCCGGTGGCATGGGCGGCGATGATATTTATCAAGTAACCCAAATGGCTCAGATCGCTTCAGTATTTGTTTACGACAATAATAAAAATGCCATTTATAAAGCGCGCGTTACCTTCTTTGAAAGTCCTAATTCACAAGTAATCTGTGAAACAGATCCAAACGGATATGGCGATGTGAGCACGCTTTCCGGAGTATCTACCTCTATCAAAATTTCGAAGGAAGGGTATTTGGATAAAGTGATTAACAACTTGGGTGGTCTGCGCTCCAGCAACGGTGTACTCCCTGTTGAACTCACACCGCTCATCGGAGGCAACGAATAATTCGTGTTACCAACCTATTTGCAGTAATTTTGTTGTCGGTTATTATTTTCCGTCAACACAATAGTATCATGCAGCAAAACAACAATAAGCCGATTATTCTCATCACTAACGATGATGGCATACATGCTCCCGGTATACATGCGCTGGTAGAAGCAATGCGTCCACTTGGAACCATTGTTGTTGTTGCGCCAGATAAGCCTCAAAGCGGTATGGGACATGCCATCACCCTCAATGAGCCATTGCGATTGAAAAAATCAAATCTTTTCGGTGATATCGAAGCGTATGCATGCACAGGAACACCGGTAGATTGTGTTAAGCTGGCGAAGGATAAAATACTCCATAAAAAACCACAGCTCTGCGTTTCCGGAATCAATCATGGAAGTAATTCTTCAATAAATATTATTTATTCCGGCACTATGTCCGCAGCTATGGAAGCCGGAATAGAAGGGATTCCTGCAGTTGGATTTTCTTTATTGAATTATGCAATTGATGCAGATTTTACCTCAGCGGCGCACTACGCAGCAAAAATTGCAGAACAAGTATTGCAACATGGACTGCCACAAAACACGTTACTCAATGTAAATATTCCATATCTGCCCATCGACGAAATAAATGGCATGCGCATTTGCAGGCAGGCACATGCGAAATGGGAGGAAGAATACGATGAACGCCTCGATCCGCATGGTCGACCTTATTACTGGCTAACAGGTAATTTTGTGAATTATGATGGTGGCGATGACACCGATGAATGGGCATTGTCGCATGGCTATGTGTCCATCGTACCCGTGCAATATGACCTTACTGCACACCAGGCGATTGCGTTTTTTCATAAGAACTGGTCACTCTATCAAACAAAATCACCTCACGATATACACTTAGATAACTCTGATACGTTTAATGACCTCGGATAATTGATATGAGCAAACTACAGGAAGATAACGTTTTCGTAGGAATGGCTGTTGCTGTTTTTTTTATGGTGACAACTTATTATGCCTTTTTTCAACTGAATGAGAGTCTATCCGGAAATATTACCATTAAGGGTGCAATATTTACCGGAGTGACTGAAAGATTCATTGCAACGCTGGCTGTCTTTTTTAATATTTTACCTTTTGTCATTTATATGCGTGTTCGAAAGGATAATTGTATGCGAGGTGTTGGTATCATTACAGTTTTGAGTGCAATGTTCATCCTGGTGTATTTTTATATTCAGCATCATTCAACAATTTTTCAATAACCTTCATCTTGCGCTACTATCTCATAGCCGGCGAAGCTTCTGGCGACCTACACGGCGCTAATTTGGTTCGCGCATTATCGGCCAAGGATCCTGATGCAGTTTTCCGCGGATTTGGCGGTGATGCTATGCACGAAGCAGGAGTGGATATTGTAACACATTATAAGGAAACTGCTTACATGGGATTTGTTGAAGTGTTTATGCACCTCAGAAAAATTCTGAATAATATTAAATCATGTAAACAGGATATAACCGGGTGGAAACCTGATGTAGTGATTCTAATCGATTATCCGGGATTTAATTTGAGGATAGCACCCCATGTACATGAAATTGGAATTAAAGTGTTTTATTACATTTCACCGCAGCTTTGGGCGTGGAAAAGTAGTAGGGTGAATATTATTAAACAATATGTAGATCGACTTTTTGTTATTCTTCCGTTTGAAGAAGCATTTTATCAAAAATTTAATTATCCGGTTTCCTTTGTCGGCCATCCTCTGCTCGATGCTATTGCTTCAAACAAAGGCAATGAACATTTTCGTGAACAGTTTCAGTTAGGCGATAAACAATTGATTGCTGTATTGCCCGGAAGCAGAAAGCAAGAGATTACAGTTAAATTGCCGGTTATGCTCAGTATGGCAAAGTATTATCCGGAATTTGTTTTTGTGGTTGCCTGCGCTCCGGGAATGGACGATAGTTTTTATGCCGGCTTCGAAAAACGGGAGAATATCATTTACATTTCAGGTAGTACTTATGATATTTTGCGAAATGCTTATGCAGCTATGGTAACTTCAGGCACGGCAACTTTAGAGACTGCACTTTTCCGGGTGCCTCAAGTTGTTTGTTACAAGGGGAGCGTCATATCATATCATATTGCAAAGCGCCTGGTGAAAATTAAATATATCAGTCTGGTTAATTTGATAGCTGATAAACAAGTGGTGCCTGAATTAATTCAACATGATTTCAATCACGATTCACTGCGCACTCATCTCGATCTCTTACTTAAGGATGCGGCATATCGCAATACTATGTTGAGCGAATATGATAAATTATATACCGTATTGGGTGGAGTAGGAGCAAGCGCAAGAACTGCCGATGAAATGATGAAGCTTTTAGCCGAAGGGAAATAAAAAAAGGTGCCACAAAGGACACCTTAAAGTGGAGATAGTGAGACTCGAACTCACGACCTCTTGCATGCCATGCAAGCGCTCTAGCCAACTGAGCTATACCCCCGGAAGCGGGGTCAAAGATAATAATTTTCAGCATCTTTGTTAACATATGACCCATGCTCCGGTAACTACGATTTACATGCATGACCATCCGGTTGATATTCTGAGATTGGAGCTGGCACAACCGCGTTTACAGGGAAATAAGTTCTATAAGCTTAAGTATAATATAGAGCGCTTTAAACAAGAAAACTGCGACACTTTACTAACCTTTGGCGGGGTGTTTTCAAATCATATCCATGCTACAGCAACGGCCTGTTATGACCACGGAATTCGAGGAGTTGCAGTGCTTCGTGGTGAGGATGATCCATTCAATCCAACATTAAAATTTATTCGCTCCATGGGCATGGAGACCATCTTCGTTTCTCGAGAACTTTACCGCCAAAGAAACAATAGTGATTTTTTACATCACTTTTCAATTGATGCAAATAAAATATATGTCCTGCCTGAAGGAGGCACCAATGAATTTGCCGTCAGAGGCTGCAGTGAAATACTTGGTGATCTTGCAGATAAATATGACAGAATATTTTGTGCTGTAGGCACCGGCGGAACACTATGCGGACTCATTTGTAGTCCCGGACTTAGTGCAACAGTTACCGGTATAAGCTCATTAAAGGCCGACAAAGATTCATTAACACCATATATCAGGCAACTTTGCGGTGATGCGGGCAATAAAACGCAATGGGATATTAATTTCCAATATCATTTCGGCGGATATGCAAAATACAATGATACCTTAATGGCATTTGTTGAGCAATTCGAACACAAATACAATATTAAGCCCGATCCTGTTTATACTGCGAAAGTGTTTTATGCTGTAAATGATATGATTTCAAATAAAAGCATTTCCGCCTCCGAACGCATATTGATTTTACATACAGGTGGATTGCAAGGTTGGGATGGATGGCATTATAGATTTCATCACCCGAAAAAGCAGTCCCATGCATAATCAATCGTTTTGGAATTCACCGAAGCGGATACGCGGTGTTTTTATCATCGCGCACTTGACTTTATTTTGCTTCTTCATGTGGCGATTTATCATTTCACCAAACGATGTTATGGTCAGCGGCAGGAATGATGGGTTAAAGAATTTCTTCACTTTACAAGCTTACCTTGAGCAACCTGCTTCTGATGGCTATATTGATTTTACAGCAATGCAATATCCTTATGGTGATGCTGTGTGGTATACCGATAATTCGCCTTTCATTGCTATGCCATTGCGATTTATTCAATTGCATTTTGGCAATATCGCACCATATACTGTAGCAATTATCCAATGGATTTTTTTATTGGGAATATTGCTTACTCCTTTAACCGTTATTCCCTTACTGCGTCGATTTCTAACGAATGAATGGTTAATTGCAATAGGTGCTATTGTAATCACCTGGACCAGCCCTCAATTTTTGAGATTTTTTGTTGGGAATTATAACCTTTCACTTACTCCGGTTTATTTCCTTGTCATGGCGTTATTATTGCGGATTTACGATAATTTCCAAAGTCGCAATCGAAAAAAACTGCTCTTACATGCAGCTTTGATCGCCATCGTGATTTTTCTTGCTTCAGGGATACATTTATATTATGTCATCTTACTCGGGTTACCTGCAATTGCTTTTTTGGGAATACTATTCCTTCAGCAAATAAGAAAGTCTGCGGAAGTGCTGTATTTTACTGCAATTCCGAGTTTTGCCATAGCGATTGCAACTTTTGGTATGATGTTATTGATCAATACCACTGATCCATGGCGCTCAATGCGACCTACTCAATTGGATGGCAGCAATATCAGTGCATGGGAGATGCGGTTTATGCATTTGTATAAAGCCAGAGATGAAGTGAACCTAGTTCCCTTTATAGGAGGTAAAATTCATTTCGACCCGGAAAATGGAGTTTATTTGGGCGGATTCTT
The DNA here is from genome assembly GCA_019694895.1 of Chitinophagales bacterium. GTDB lineage: Bacteria > Bacteroidota > Bacteroidia > Chitinophagales > BACL12 > UBA7236. Next base: position 21,354 of record JAIBBA010000012.1, on the reverse strand, counting down.
CTGGTATTTATTGTTGATGGTATTTATTTTAATTGCATTTCGTTTTTTCCGGTATAGGGATGTCTCATTTATTAAAACGCTGAAACCTTCACCGGTCGGATGGATTTTTATACTTACTGCCATTGTGGCATTTTTTGCCGGAACCGGCATGCACCTGCATTTGATTGGGCGTGGAAACACCATGGAGAATATTTTCAACCCCTTATATTATATCGGAAAAATTTATCCGGGCGTTAGCCAGTTCCGATGTATTGCCAGAATGGGATGGTGGTTGTTCTATGCGGCTCAAATTGGTATTTTGGTCGCCGTTGAACGAATAATCCTTAATCAAAAGAAATGGATAGTAAATGCAGTATTGTGTATCGGATTATCCCTGCTTGCAACAGATATTTATGGGATAAAGCAATTTACTAATTCAAGGTATTACCCCAATTACTTTAATCAAAAATCTCTCGCATCACTTCCAGATCTGGATTATGACGCTTACCAGGCAATTTTGCCAATTCCATACTATCATGTTGGCTGTGAAGAATATGATTTCACTATCGACGATGCCAATGAATGGTCCCGGTATACTTACCAATTGCAGTTGAAGAGCCACTTGCCGCTCATGTCGGTTAAATTATCCAGAACACCTCAGCTTTTTGCTTCCCAGATGATGCAATTACTGCTTGAGCCTCAAAGTCCAGGCACTTTGCATGAATATTTAAACGATAAGCCTATTCTTGTGATCTATGACCCATCCATAGAAGAAAAACAGAATCTTGAACCGGCTGCAACCGTTTTGAAGGAATCACCCGGTCTGATAACATCTGAGCATATGGTGCTTATCGGCAGTAAAGGCAATGTGCAATATTATGCATGGTATCTTAAGTCAAATTGAAGTAATTTTGAATCATTAAAACTATTATATGGATTTTATTAATAATTATATTGAAACAAATAAAGAAAGACTCCTTGATGAGCTCTTTGCTTTATTGCGCATTCCCAGCGTTAGCGCTGATCCGAAATATAAAGCTGATGTTGCCCGCACTGCTCATGCAGTTGCAGATTCATTGCGCGCTGCGGGTGCCGACAATGTGCGTGTAAATGCTACTGAAGGACATCCGATAGTTACTGCTGAGAAAATTATCAACCCTTCATTACCAACAGTTTTATGTTACGGTCACTACGATGTGCAACCTGCAGATCCTGTTGATCTTTGGGATAGTCCGCCATTTGAACCTGTCATTAAAAATGGAAATATTTATGCACGCGGTGCTTGTGATGATAAAGGCCAAGTGTATATGCATGTGAAAGCATTTGAAGCTATGATGCAAAACAATGCGCTGCCATGTAATGTGAAATTTATTATTGAAGGTGAGGAAGAAGTTGGCTCCCCGAATCTTGGAACTTTCATAAAGGAAAATAAAGATTTATTGAGTTGTGATGTAATTTTAATTTCAGATACTTCCATCATCGCCAATGACGTGCCTTCAGTTACAGTTGGGTTACGAGGTCTTACTTATATGGAAGTTGAAGTTACCGGACCGAATCGCGATTTGCATTCCGGAGTATATGGCGGTGCAGTAGCTAACCCAATCAATACACTTTGTGATATGATATCTTCATTGATAGATAAAGATGGTCATATCACCATTGAAGGATTTTATGATGATGTGGCTTTGATTTCAGATAGCGAAAGAGCTGAAATGGCAAAAACACCGTTTAGTCTCGATGAGTACAAACAGGATCTTGCCATTAATGATGTCAAAGGTGAAAAGGGGTATTCAACATTAGAGCGCAGTTCTATCCGTCCGACCTTAGATGTAAACGGAATCTGGGGCGGTTATACCGGTGAAGGAAGTAAGACCGTTCTTCCGTCAAAAGCCTATGCAAAAATTTCTATGCGCCTGGTTCCTGATCAGTCATCTGAAAAAATTGCAGAACTATTTGACAAGCATTTCAATAAAATAGCTCCGCCATATGTGAAGGTGAAAGTGACCCATCACCACGGCGGAGAACCTGTAGTTGTGCCGCTGGATTTTCCTCCTATGCAAGCAGCAATAATGGCAATGGAAAAAACTTTCGGCAAAAAACCTATTCCTACGCGTGAAGGTGGTTCTATTCCAATTGTTGCCATGTTCGAAAAAGTATTGGGCGCAAAATCCATACTCATGGGATTTGGATTGAACAGCGATGCCATACATAGCCCGAATGAACATTATGGCTTGTTCAATTATTACAAAGGAATTGAAACATTGCCATGGTTCTTTAAATATTATAGTGAACTGAAATAATGCTGAAATAACATAAAAGGCCTCCGAGATATGCATGTCGGAGGCCTTTTTTAATTTTGTGAAAGTCGTTTTAGGAAACAAGTATTTCACCTGTCATTTCCTTTGGAATGTCAATGCCCATTAAGGTTAGAATTGTTGGAGCAATATCCCCGAGTTTGCCGTTTCTAATTTGTTGAAACGCCGGCTCCTTATCGATATAAAACACCGGAACAGGATTAGTGCTGTGCTGTGTATTCGGGGTGCCATCTTCATTAATCTCTACATCTGAATTTCCATGGTCTGCGGTTAGAATAACGGCATAATTTTTTGATAATGCAGCTTCAATTACCTCGCCCACGCAGGTATCAACAGCTTCACAGGCTTTAATGGCAGCGGAAAACACGCCTGTATGTCCAACCATATCGGCATTCGCAAAATTCAAACAAATAAAATCAGGGCTTTCGTTATTAATAGCTTCAACAATGGCATCTTTAACCAAGTAAGCACTCATCTCAGGTTGTAGATCGTAAGTCGCAACTTTTGGTGAAGCGATCATAATGCGTCGCTCACCGCTAAATTCCTTTTCTCTGCCACCACTAAAGAAAAAAGTTACATGCGGATATTTTTCTGTTTCAGCAATACGTATTTGCGTTTTATTGTTCGCTTCAAGAATTTCTCCTAATGTTTTGCTGAGATCATCTGATTCGAAAATAACACCAACATTTTTAAATGTATGATCGTAACGTGTCATGGTGACATAATGCAGATCAATTGGTGTCATATCGAATTCGGGAAACGCTTCTTGTGTTAATGCTCTTGTAATTTGTCGGCAACGATCGGTTCTGAAATTAAAACAAATAACCACATCGCCGGCGGCTATTGTAGCTATTGGTTTTTGTTGTGCGTCAGTACAAACAATAGGCAAAATGAATTCGTCAGTTACATTATCAGAATAACTCTGTTCGATACTTTTTATAACATCCTGCGTAGCATTGCCTTCGCCATGCACTAAAAGATCATATGCTTTTTTAATGCGTTCCCATCGTTTATCACGATCCATGGCATAATATCGTCCACATACTGATGCTATGGTGCCTGCTGAATTTGTTAAATGTTGTTGCAGTGTTCTGATAAAACCTACCCCGCTTTTAGGGTCACAATCTCGACCGTCGGTAAATGCGTGAATGAAAACTTGGTCGGAAGTGAGTCCTTTTGATTTTGCAATATCACAAAGCGCCATCAGGTGGTTGCTATGAGAATGTACACCGCCATCGCTGACAAGTCCAATGAAATGTACTTTCTTACCGTTGTTTTTTGCAAAATCCAGTGCGGATAATAAGGTATTGTTTGAAGCCAGTTCACCGTTGCGGATGGCCATATGAATACGCTGTAATTCCTGATAAACAATGCGACCTGCACCAAGGTTCAGGTGACCAACTTCACTATTTCCCATTTGGCCTTCCGGTAAACCCACAAACTCGCCGTCGGTTCGAAGTTCTGCATTTGGGTATCGTTTATAATATGCGTTTACATTTGGTGTATTAGCCTGGGCAATGGCACTAGCGGCTGCATTTTGACCATGTCCCCAGCCGTCCATAATGATCAGCATCACCTTTTTCATCGATTTCATGATGCAAAGGTATATACTGGGCTTGGTTTATAGCATGGGAAAGGTCACTGCCGATAATGCTCCTAAAACCTGAACTTCTGGCGGTTTGGTGCAACTTCCAGGGTAAGGAACTGTTATCGGGCAGTTATTGAAAGCTGAAACCCGCACCTGGGTTGATTTTAGCCATGTCATCCACAGACGTTGAAAGGTATCTTGTTAAAAAATGCTAATTTTGGTATGGTTTTAGCATTTACCATTGCATTGACCAAAAATACAGCCATGTTCAAGAACAACAGAACAAAGCTTATAGCCATCCTTGCGGTGGTTCCATTCCTGATTTTCGCTACTATGCAGAGCGAGCTTGCGGGAATTACTTCTGCAATTAAATCAGGTGATAGCAAGTCGCTTGCTACTTACTTTGATAATACTGTCGAGGTTAAAATAGCGAATAAGGAAGGCGCTTACAGTAAAAGCCAGGCCGAAGCGGTGGTAAAAGACTTTTTCACTAAAAATCCACCTAAGGATTTCAGCTTTTTGCATGAAGGTACTTCAGGAGGCAGCAACGGCCATTATGCTATTGGCTCTCTGTCTACCGATAAGGGTAAATTCAGAACCTACGTGTATATGAAAAAGCGTGCTGATAAGTTCTATATCCAGGAGTTAAGCTTTGAAAATGAGTAGTGTTGAGATTTGGGATATTATAGATTTTATAGATGAGGCCCTAATTGAAGACATCCAGGAGGGAGATCATACAACCCTCGCCACCATAGATCATCAGGCTGCCGGAACGGCAAAATTGCTTGTAAAGGAACCGGGGATCATCGCCGGTGTAGAATTAGCTGAACAGATACTTAGACATGTCAACCCCGAATTGGAGGTTGACATTTTCATTCCGGACGGAGCACGCGTTGAACCGGGTGATGTTGTTTTTCATGCAACAGGAAGAGTCCAGGCCTTGTTGGTTGCCGAACGTACCATGCTCAATTTCATGCAGCGCATGAGTGGAATAGCAACTACCACAAATCTCTTTGTTCAAACCGTTAGACATACCGGCGCCAAAATTTTAGATACCAGAAAAACAACGCCCGGATTGCGCACATTCGAGAAGTGGGCTGTGCGAATTGGCGGTGGTCATAATCATAGGTACGGTTTATATGACATGATCCTTATAAAGGATAACCACATCGATTTTTGTGGCGGGATAACACCTGCTATTCTGAAGGTTAAAGAATACCTGCGCGACAACGATTTAAACCTCCGCATTGAAGTTGAAACCCGCAATCTTGAAGAGGTTGCTGAGGTTTTGCGAACAGGTCATGTCGACAGAATTATGTTCGATAATTTTGATGTAGACACTATGCGTCAGGCGGTTATTGAGGTAGCCGGTCAGTTCGAAACTGAGGCATCGGGAGGTGTGAATTTGACAACTGTTCAGGCTATAGCTGAAACAGGCGTAAATTTTATTTCAGTAGGCGCCTTAACACACTCTGTTAAAAGCCTTGATCTGAGTTTTAAAGCGCTCATTCACTAAGGCGCTTCCAACATAATCGGTAATTTGTTTTAGTAACTTTGCAAGCTGTATGAAAGAACAACTGTTCCATATTGAGATATTGCTCAAACGCTTGGGCATTCTCCTGCTGTTGTATATGGTTTGCCGTATACTGTTCTTTCTGTTTAATATGGCACTTTTCCCGCACATACCTCCGGGAGAGTTTTTGCAGCTGATGTTGTATGGTCTCCGTTTCGACTTGTCGAGTATCATTTATGTGAACTGCATATTTATAGTATTGCATGTAGTTCCAAGTCCATGGTTCGATAAAAATTGGTATCAGCGCATGTTGAAGATCATTTTTTATTCTTTTAATGGCGTTGGGTTATTATTGGAGAGTGGCGATTGGATCTATTATGAATATGGATTAAAAAGAACATCAACGCACGAACTCGGACTTACAGGTGATACAAATATTCTTCCGCAGGTAATTAAAGATTACTGGATAATTTTTGTCATTGCCTTTATACTGATTTTAGGAGTTGAATATCTCTACCGAAAAACAGAATTGCATCGACTTAAAAAAGTGCATTTCAAACTACCACGTTTTATTCATTATCCATATCAGATCATCATCATGGTGGTGGTGCTTACATTTTCTGTGATTGGAGCAAGAGGTGGTATACAACCGGAACCTATTTCACCGGAAATTGCAACAGATTATGTTGATGATGGAAGACTCACATCTTTGATTATCAATACGCCATTCTCTGTAATTTACGCGTTCGGCCACAGGCAACTAGTTGAGCCCGTTTATTATGAGGATGAACAGGAATTGGCAAAGCAGTTTAATATTTTTCACGATAACGCACTTTATTATCAGTGGCCTGATTCAATTGCCAAGCCATCTAAACCTGAAAATGTATGCGTTATTGTATTAGAAAGCTTTTCAAAGGAATATATCGGATACTTTAATCACGGCCATGGGTATACACCATTTCTGGATTCTTTATTAACGGTAGGTATGGCATTCGACAATGCTTATAGCAATGGGAAATCGTCAAATCAAGGGATTGTTGCCGTTACAAGTGGAATCCCTGTTTTAATGGAAGAGCCCTTTATTTCATCCATTTATAGAAATAATAAATTTGAAGGTGTTGGTACCTTATTGAAAGATGTCGGCTATTCATCCTATTTCTTCCATGGAGCGAATAATGGTTCCATGCAGTTCGACAGGTTTATGGCTCAGGCCGGATTTGACGGATATTTCGGAAGAAATGAATATGGTAATGATGCAGATTTTGATGGTAACTGGGGAATATTTGATGAGCCGTTTTTGAAATGGACTGCCAATAAAATGACAACCTTAAAAGCGCCATTTTATTCTGAAATATTTACAATTTCATCGCATCACCCATTCACAGTACCGGCACAGCATGTAGGTCAGTTTCCCAAAGGTCCTATTCCGATGTTGGAGGTTGTTGGCTATGCTGATTATGCACTTCAGCAGTTTTTCGAGGAAGCGAAAAAGCAACCTTGGTATAACAACACATTATTTATCATCACTGCCGATCATCCCGGACCTCCGTTGCCTGAACATGAATTTTATCAGGAGCAAGTTGGGGCACATTCTACGTGGTTGTTGATGTACAAACCCAACGGGCAATTTAAAGGAGTGAATTCTGAGGTGGTTCAGCAATCTGATATCATGCCTACGGTTTTAGATTATGTTGGCTATAAAGGAAAATATATGGCCTTTGGTAATTCTGTTTTTGATACAACCGCAGCGCGATATGCATACAATTATCATACCTCGGATTATATGTTACTGGATAAAGATTTTGCTTTGATATTCAATGGCGATCGCCCGGTGGGTTTGTATGATTATAAGATAGATAGCACTTTGAGTAATAATCAGATGCATGAGTTTCCAGACATTACTGCGAGCATGGAAGATCGAATAAAGGCTATCATTCAGATACACCACCATGCTATGATCAACAACAAACTGGTGGCAGAGTGAAAAAGCACATTCTGTTTATTATTAACCCGGTTGCTGGGGTCAAACGCAAGGATCGTATCCCTCGTTTGATAGATAAATATTTAGACCATTCACATTTTGATTATGAAGTAATCTATACCGAACGTCGGGGTCACGCTACACAAATTGCTGCTGAAGCTGCAGCACGCGGTGTGCATGTGGTTGCCGTTGCAGGTGGAGATGGAAGTGTAAATGAGGCCGCAACCGGTTTGATCGGCACGAATACTTGTTTGGCAATTATCCCTAGCGGATCCGGTAATGGTCTTGCCAGACATCTGGGATACTCAATTAATATTCGCTCTACTATAAATATTATTAATGCCTATCATGTTCGTAAAATAGATGTGTGTAAGGTAAATGGCACCATGTTTTTCAGCTTGATAGGTATTGGTTTTGATGCATTTGTTGCTAAAGTGTTTAGCCGTGAGGAAACACGTGGATTTCTGACTTACGCTTGGAGTGCAATTAAAAGTGTTTCAGCATTTGATGCTTTTGAATATAGTGCCAATCTTGCCGATAGGAAAATTGGTGGCAAAGCGTTTATGATTAATGTGTGCAATTCAAATCAATACGGTTATAATGTAAAAGTGGCGCCACATGCCAGTTTAAGCGATGGTATGCTTGATGTGATCGTACTGGGTGATATTCCGAAATGGAAAATTCCATTGGTGGTATTGCAGGTATTCACCAGAACGCATATGCATACTAAGCATTTTACTATTTATAAAACACCTTCCTTAACAATAGATACGCCTCAATATGCTCACTTGCAAATTGACGGAGAAACAGCACCAAAGGATAAATCTTTTAAAATTGAGATTATGCCGGAAGCACTACAAGTATTGATGCACCCTGATAACGATTAATGTATGGCAAAACAAAAATTGAATCTGTCGGGACTGGTTTATTCTACAAATCCTGATTATAAACCGGAATCATCCGAAGAAAATCAGGAAACCCTTGCACCTGCACAACAAAATCTTCGCGTATGGCTGGAGAAGAATCATAGAGGTGGAAAGACTGCTACGGTAATTAGGGATTTTGTAGGGAATACCGATGACCTCGAGGCTTTGTGTAAGATGTTAAAGTCGAAATGTGGGACCGGTGGAAGTGCGAAGGATGGAGAGATTATTATCCAGGGAGATCATCGAAAAAAAATTGGAGAAATTTTAGGCGGCTTGGGATATAAATATAAACTCGCAGGCGGTTAATCGATTAGGCTATGCGAAGGCCATTCTTTACGGTTCTTTCTGTTTGTAACAATACTACATTTCCATCAGCCTCAATTGCGCCTAAGACGAGACATTCGCTGAAAAAATTTGCTATTTGCTTTACGGGGAAATTTACGACTGCAACTACCTGTTTGCCAATAAGCGATTCTGCAGTATAGTGTTTTGTTATTTGTGCGCTGCTGCGTTTTATTCCCAAAGCACCAAAATCGATGGTAAGCTGATATGCGGGTTTTCTTGCAGCGGGAAAAGGTTCGGCTGAAATGATAGTGCCGGTTCTTATTTCGATTTTTTCAAAGTCTGAATAGGTAGCCATAGCATGTTTGGATTGATGGAAATCAATTACAGGTTTGAACAATAATATTAAATTTCTTTAAGCCTTACGGGCGCGAGGTCATAATCGCCGGTATATACATTCTTGTGAACCATTTCTCCGGTTTGCACATTAAAAATATTTACAAAGGATTGCGTATAATGCATATTATAGATTAATACAAAATTTATCTCTTTGCGAAGTATCAGGTCGCTGAGTGAGTCGGAATCGACGAATGTTAGCTTGCCAAAGTATTTATCTCTGAATTCAGATTCTTCATAATATTCATTTGCACGTGGGTCAATTAATTTGAATTTTTTTAGGCAGTAATCAGGTATGTAAAGAACGTTTTTGAACAAGGCTGTTTTGTTGCTGTTCAAGGTTTCTGTTTTTTGGAAATGTTTGACAGAGGTTCCTGTCTCTAGATTCTTTTGTATATATTGAAAGTACAATTGAAGAAAACCCGGTAAATAGTTGTGAATTTGAATAACAGAATCCTCCTTAGTAATGATGTCTTTATAAGTTGTATTAAAGTATTTATAATCTGCATACATAAAAATCTCTGCCAGCTTGATATTTGTGGGGCCCTTTTTAGTTACTGAATCTTTAAACATCATGGTTAATACAGCAGTGGACATATCGGCCTTTCCAGCAACGGCTGCCCGTGCATCCAACGTTACAAACGTATAGTTTTCACTGTCCTCATAATATAAAAGTTCATCACTTGTTACTACCTCAACTTCACTTAATGTCCAGCCGTTGCGCAGCGCTGTTTCGTATTTGGGGATTTGCTCAATTTCCGAATCGCGTATAACAAATATGAGATTGCGTTTCTTAAGCTCAGAAAGGTTGTGTGCCATTTCTTTCTTGGAGTATTCAAAAACAGTAATCTGTGCCTGTGAAGCTCGCATTGATGCGAACAAGATCAGTATTAGAGCAAACAAATGGGTAGTTTTCATGCTTTTAACTTTGTAATCTGCACGAAATTTAGCAATAGTTTGTCTGATCAAGAAATAATATATTATTTGGTATAAGTTGGAAGAGTAATCTAGATTTCTATTCCTAAGTTTTTAGGTATACATAGAGGTGTAAACCGTTTGCCAAGTTGGTTGGCGTAATCAGAATCATAATCCTGATTGCGATTTATTAAGTACAGTTTGTCAACAAAATACGACTTTATAATTTAACAAATGTTTCGAACATGCGCTCGTTTGATTGAATGGCACAAAGCAGATACATGCCGGATGGTAAATCTGAAATATTAATTGTGTATGCACATTCTCCATACAGTGCCGGAACTCCAATTACGTTTTCTAAGTTTTTTCCATTTAAATCATAAATACAAAAGGTTGGTATGTCTTCGGCCAGTTGGTTAATTGTAACAGTAATATCTGTATTTGCAGGGTTTGGAATAATGCTCATTGATGAAGAGGTAATTGTATTAGGGAAAGCTTCTTGGGTATAGAATGCCAAACCACCATAAGTTCCCACCCATACAGTATTGTTTTCATCTATATACAAGGCATCGCAAACATTGTTTGGCAGGTTCGAATTATAATCATAGTACAAAGTAAAGTGATTGGTGCTGTCGGCACGTGTTACACCACCATGAGTGGCCATCCAGAAATTGTCATCATCATCAAACCCCATTCTGTTTACCTTTTCTGATGTCATGGGTACAGTAAATAAATTATATACAAACAACCAATTATCGGCAACTATATCATATCTGTTGACACCAAGATAATCTGCTACATATAACAAGTCATCCTCATCTTGAGTAATAGCCCGAATGGCATTGTTATTTATACCTGAATTCCCATAATTAAAGGTTTCCCAGGTGCCATTGTCATATTTAGATAAGCCTGCATATTTTGTCCCAATCCAAATGATACCCTCTCTACTTTGATATAGGCATGTAAGCGCATTGCCTGCTAAAGGTGAAGCAATAGAATCGTAGTTTGTCCATGTTCCTTCCTTTAGGATTGACAGTCCTTTATCGGTTGCAAACCAAATGCTGCTATCTGCTTCCACATACATAATGTCTTTTATGCTGTTTCCGCTAATGTCTGAATTTGTGGTATCGAAGGATGACCAGCCTTCATCATGTAAAATGAAAAGACCATAATTGTTTGATCCGGCATATACATCGCCATTGACACATAGAATACTTCGAAAATCATTGTCCGGGAAGCCTGACTTTGCACTGTTGTAGGTAGTAATTGCCCCTGTAGCGGGATTGAAGCTCTTGACTCCATCGGCCTCAGTTGCCGCCCAGATAAGGGTTCCATCACCATGAATGGCCAAGATGGTGTCGGTAATACCTGTCCGGATCCAGGTTTGCTGCGCACGGAGACTTGTCACGCAAACGAGTATTGAAATCAGCCCAAAGGTTTTCATCTGTAGGAGTGTGAACGATGCAAAAATCGCATTATTGTGTGAAACAATGCAATACTATACGAAGGTTAAAGGGAATCGGGAGCGGTATTCGGTAAGTGTTTTGAATTAATTCCTTAAATTATGTTTTTTAATATTCAAAATGTTCTTCAGCCTAAATCACTGAATTGAAGCAGAAGTTAAAGTCGATATTATTTGCAGTTAAATATAATAAGCGGCACGAATGTCCGTTTAATTCAACAATTGTGCATTCAAATGTTGGTGAATGCACACAACACATGACCCACTTCCGTAATTTTATCCCCTCTTCACAATGAGCAACATCACGCCTCTTAGGATATTGGCATTTCTGGCCATATGTTTCGTCGCACTGGGCGCTGTGAGTGCTGTATTTCCGGAAAAAGGCATCCACTTAGGGAAAAATGTTGCCTTGCGATTTCCTACGTTAGCATCTATATTTGAGTCTGACACTACTTCTGCTGACATCAGTAATATTGTCTCAATCGATGCCGGCGACGATACCACGGAAGTTGTTGCCAAAGTGATTGACACTGCAAATATCAAAGGACTCGTTCAATTGGATTCAGGAGTTGCCATCGTTACACCAATTCAATTCGGCACAAAAGAAGCGATGGATAATTTTTATGCATCACTTTATAAAACAGCATCTGATGGCTCTCGGGTTAGGGTGATGCACTATGGCGATTCACAGATCGAGGTCGATAGAATTACCGGATACCTCAGAGCCAGGCTTCAGTCCCAATTTGGCGGCTCCGGTCCGGGACTAATCTCCGTTATGCCTATTGCTGATTTCGTTGCGGTAAAAAATAGCTGGAGTGGAAGTTGGGACAGATATACCACTTTTACCAATAGAGATAAACGAGTGCCGCATCGAAGTTTTGGTCCTAATGCAGCATTTAGCAGGTTTATGCCGGTAAGGGATACAACACATGCTCTTGGTAGCCAACATAGTGCCTGGTTAAAGATCACTACGAACAAAAATGGTGGCGCCAGATTGGCAAATTATCGATATGTCAAATTATTGTACGGCAATGCTACAGATCCTGTAAAAGTTGAATTGCTTGCCGATGATGTATTAATAGCAACAGATACACTGAGCGTTGGCGGTGATCATAATATTCAGGAATTTGCTCTCGCCGCAGCTCCGGGAAATTTCCAATTAAATTTTGAAGGTCGTGACAGTCCGGATATTTATGGCTTGTCTTTGGAGGGAAACGGTGGTGTAATAGTGGATAATCTTGCCCTGCGTGGAAGCTCCGGGAATTTTTTTACAGGCATGAACCAGTCGCAATTGAAAGGTTACTATGATCAAATGGATGTCCGTTTGATCATCATGCAATTCGGAGGTAACGCGTTACCATATCTCAAGGATGAGGCAGGATGTATTAAATACGCTCAATCTATTGAATCGCAGATCAATACCATGAAATGGTTAGCTCCGGGTGCGAGTATATTATTTGTTGGCCCTGCAGATATGAGTGTAAAGGAAGGAACAACATATGTGACACATCCCCTGCTTGAAATATTAAACACTGAGCTTAAAAATGCAGCCTTTCGTGCAGGCGCAGCTTACTACGATATGTATGCTGCAATGGGCGGAAAAAATAGTATGGTGGCATGGGTGAATGCAGGAATTGCTACCAAAGACTATATTCACTTTAGCCCTGAAGGAGCACGCAAAATTGCCATTTTATTATACCAGGCAATGATGAAAGAATATAATAATTATGTGATCAGAGAGAGTATATGAACATGCGACAGACGATACTACTACTTGGAATGTTGATGATGTTTGGAAGCATTAATGCACAAACAAGTTATCCGTTCATAAAATATGATACCAGCAGGATCATTTATCCGGGCGATAGTGCGAGTATGCTGAAATTTTTTGCCAAATTAGATGCCCTAAAAAAAGGTGATACATCTCGACTGACAATTGCGCATTATGGTGGATCTCATATTCAGGCGGGCTATTGGACAGAGGCGCTTGCGGATAGTTTCCAGGCATTAGGCGGGTATGTAGGAGGTGGAGCATATTTATTTCCCTATCGGCTAATTAAAACAAATGGACCGCCGTTCTATCGCTCTCATGGCACAGGTGAATGGAAACGTTGTAGAGCAGTGCCTTCTGAAATGTGCAGCGGATTGGGAATGAGTGGAATCTCTGCAACAACAAGTGATAGCATAGCATCATTCGGATTTCAACTTCGACCTAATGACCATATCAATTCATTTACCTATATCAGAGTATATCACAACTTTAATCCTGATTATGTTATAGAAGTGCCGAAGGATTTCCCTGCTACTTATTTGCGACATGATTACCCTGAACTGGGATATGTGCAATTTCACTTTCAGACACCTGTAGATTCTGTGCATTTCGATATACATAGAAATTCATCAACACGATCTGATTTTATTTTACGTGGATGGAGTATTGAAAATGAAAATCCCGGAGTATATTACGCGTCGATGGGTGTAAACGGCGCCAGCACAAGGTCTTACTTGCAATGCACCGAATTTGTTAAAGAGCTTGGCACCTTACATCCAGATTTGGTGATTTTTTCTATTGGCGTTAATGATGCCCAAGATGCCGACCTTGTTTTACCTGATTTCTTTGCGCGTTATGATTCCATTTGTGCCATAGTGAGAGCAATAAATCCTGATTGCGCGATACTTTTTACTACCATCACAGATAACTACATTAAGCGAAAAACAAAAAATACCAGGAGTCTAAAAGTGAACGCACAAATAATGGCTGTTGCACAAAAATATAACGCCGGTGTTTGGGATATGTTTACCGTAATGGGCGGACTAGGGAGTATCGATAAATGGTATCGCAATGGTTTGGCTGCGCCGGATAGAATACATTTTAATGCTAAAGGGTATGGAATTGCGGCAGGCTTGATGTTCAGTGCAATTAAAGACAGCTACATGTATAATACCACATTATCAAAGTAATTCGCATTGAATAACATTTTTAGCAATATTGTACATTGGTTATCTTATGATCCGGAAAATCCGTTGATCTTTACACGTTTGTTTTTCTGGGCATTCTTTGCAGTTGTGTTGCTTGGATATTCATTCGTATATAAAAAAGTAAATGTCCGAACCATTTATCTGCTGGCAGCGAGTTTCTTTTTCTATTATCAAACCAGTGGTGTCTTTCTTATCCTCCTCATTTTTACTATCATCAGCGACTATAACTGGGGTCGACTGCTTGCAAAGACAGAAACGCCCTGGAAACGAAGGATGTTCCTCACATTCAGCGTGGTGTTGAATTTAACTTTACTATGTTATTTTAAATATGCGTTTTTCTTTACCGAAAATTTAAATGAAGTTGCCGGCACGGATATAACTTTCTTTAATCATTTCGCGCATTTTACAAATACATGGTTTGGTACTTCATTCTCAGTAGATAAACTCATACTGCCAATCGGTATTTCATTCTTTACTTTTCAATCGCTGTCGTATACTATCGATATGTATCGCAGGAAGCTTGAGCCTGTGAAAAACATATTCGATTATGGATTTTTTGTTTGTTTTTTCCCGCACCTGGTGGCAGGGCCGATTGTAAAAGCACATGATTTCATTTACCAGATTTATCAGCCATATAATCTTTCGAAAAGGGAGTATGGAATGGCATTTTTTTGGATATTGAATGGATTGGGCAAAAAGATAATGGCCGATTATGTTGGTGTCAATTTCGTGGATCGTATATTCTCGCATCCTGAATTGTATTCCGGCGTAGAAGTGGTGCTTGGCATATTCGGATACAGCCTTCAGATATATGCCGATTTCAGCGGCTATACAGATATGGCCATTGGCATTGCATTATTATTAGGATTCAGATTGAAAACGAATTTTAGATCGCCGTACAAAGCTGAAAGCACAAGTGAATTTTGGAAGCGTTGGCATATATCCTTGTCGAGCTGGTTAAAAGAATACCTCTATATTCCTTTGGGAGGGAACAGAAATGGAACAGTGGGTTCCTATGTTGCGATATCGATTCTGGGAATATTTATGGTATTATTATATGGTAATGTCACCTTGATTTACATCTTGTTGGCGATTGCCTTAGTATTAATTTTAATCGCAAGAATATTTCCAAAGTTTCGACATTCTGTAAATACCAATATCAATATTTTGGTTACCATGTTGCTAGGTGGTTTATGGCATGGAAGCAGCTGGATGTTTATTATTTGGGGCGGGTTGAATGGCTTAGGATTGATGTTGCACAAAGGCTGGGAGCGAATTAATCCAATCAAAAATACTTCAGGTGTCGGATATAGACCATTTGCGATTTTTCTAACATTGGTATTCATCAGTTTTACGCGGATTTGGTTCCGAAGCGATAGCCTCGATACGGTAGGCATCATTTTTGATCGCATCAGTCATCATTTCGGTGGCGAATTGATAGAAAATGTATTGTGGGGGTATCGCACGGTATTATCAGTGATTGTAGTTGGCTATCTTATCCACTGGATTCCGGAAAGCACAAAACAACAATACCGTGAGTGGTTTGCTACGCGCTCAGAACCGGCTTTGGTCGCAATTTTAATAGGTTATATCTTCTTGCTCTACCAGGCTGTAAGTGCCGACATGCAGCCCTTCATTTATTTTCAATTCTAAGCACCTGAATATTTATTAACACAAGGTGGGAAAAAGCTGTCCCCGAAAAGGTGTATCTTAAGTGGCTCAGATATAATTTCGCAATCCGCTATGTCCACTTTTTCGCATCTGCATAACCATACCATGTTCTCGCTGCTCGACGGCGCCAGTGACATTGGTCGTTTATATAAAAAGGCTGCCGCCGATGGTATGCCTGCACTCGCTATTACTGACCACGGTAATATGTTCGGGGCATTTCAATTTGTTGCCGAAGCTTATAAACATAAGGGCGAAGATGGAAAGGTGAAAGTAAAACCTATCGTTGGTTGTGAATTTTATCTAGTTGCGGACAGAACAAGGAAACAATTTTCAAGAGAAGAAAAGGATATCCGGTATCATCAGGTATTACTTGCAAAAAATGAAACAGGATATAAAAACCTGGTGAAAATGTGTTCTCTGGGATATATGGAGGGCATGTACGGAAAATATCCACGCATCGATAAAACACTCATTGAAAAATATCACGAAGGCCTTATCGCTACCACATGCTGTCTTGCAGCGGAGGTGCCCAGAACGATTTTGAAAAAGGGTAGGGAAGAAGGGGAGAAAGTTTTTAAATGGTGGCTGGATATCTTTGGCGAAGATTATTATATCGAACTGCAAAGACATGATATTCCTGAGCAGGAAACACTCAATAATATTTTACTTGAGCTTGCCGATAAATATAATGTAAAAGTAATCGCCACCAATGATGCGCATTATGTAGATCAACAAGATGCTAATGCACATGATATTTTATTATGTATCAATACAGGTGAAAAGCAGGCGACACCGAAGATGAAGGATTTCGGTGATGATGATATGATCATTAAAGGGAAGCGTTTTGCATTCTATAATGATCAGTTTTATTTTAAAACACAATCTGAAATGAACGAATTGTTCCACGATGTTCCACAGGCACTGGACAATACAAATGAGATTGTAGATAAAGTAGAACTGCTCGATCTTAAGCGTGATATCTTGTTGCCGGCATTCCCCATTCCGGATGCATTTAAAATTCATGGTGACGATACAACTAATCAGTGGGAATACTTGAAGCATCTAACCATGGAAGGTGCTCATAAGCGCTATGGCACAATGGATGCGGAAACAGAAGAACGCATAAATTTTGAATTGTTTACCATTAAAACAATGGGATTCGCAGGTTACTTCCTGATTGTGATGGATTTCATTCGCGCAGGAAGAGAACTCGGGGTTTTTGTTGGCCCCGGTCGTGGATCTGCAGCCGGATCAGTTGTGGCATATTGTATTGGAATTACAAATATCGATCCGATAAAATATAATTTACTTTTCGAACGCTTCCTCAATCCCGACAGGAAGTCAATGCCCGATATCGATACGGACTTTGATGATGATGGACGTCAAAAAGTTATTGATTATGTGGTAGATAAATATGGTAAAAATCAGGTAGCGCAATTGGTTACCTACGGCACAATGGCAGCAAAAACTAGTATCAAAGATGTTGCCCGGGTAATGGATTTGCCAATTGCCGACAGTAATGCCTTATCAAAACTCGTACCTGAACGTCCGGGTATTTCTCTTAAACGGCTTATTCAAGCACCAATATCAGGTGATGGCAGTCTTTCGGAAAAAGAAAATCTTACTCCGGATGAATTAAATAATGCAAAAGCATTACGCGCAATTGCCGAAGATCAAAAAGATATTCGCAGTAAAATAATTAAAGAGGCATTGATCCTTGAGGGTAGTGTGAGGAATACAGGCGTACATGCAGCCGGTTTGATTATCGCACCAAAAGATCTTACAGATTTATTGCCAATTGCTGTCGCAAAAGACTCGGCTCTTTATGTTACACAATTTGAAGGAGAAGTAATCGAGAGCGCAGGTGTAATCAAGATGGACTTTTTAGGTTTGCGTACGCTGTCCATTATTAAAACAGCACTAAAGCTGATTAAAGAAAATCATAATGTCATTATCGATATCGATACCATTCCGCTAGATGATCTCAAAACTTTCGAATTATATCAACGCGGTGAAACAAACGCCACCTTCCAGTTTGAAAGTCCGGGAATGCAAAAATATTTACGCGAATTAAAGCCCGATAAATTCGAAGACCTGATCGCGATGAACGCCTTATATCGCCCTGGACCGCTTGAATATATCCCTACCTATATTAAGCGTAAACATGGCCGCGAACCTATTGAATACGACCTTCCTCAAATGGAAGAATACCTCAAGGAAACCTACGGTGTTACTGTTTATCAGGAACAGGTGATGCTGTTGTCGCAGAAATTGGCAGGCTTTACTAAAGGAGATGCTGACACGCTGCGGAAAGCAATGGGTAAGAAGCAAAAGGATGTATTGGATAAAATGAAATCCAAGTTCCTTGAGGGAGCTGATAAAAATAATATTGATAAAAAAGTATGTGAAAAAATCTGGACAGACTGGGAAGCATTTGCACAATATGCCTTTAATAAGTCGCACTCTACATGTTATGCATTTGTCGCTTATCAAACGGCCTATCTGAAAGCACATTATCCGGCAGAATATATGAGTGCCGTATTAACACATAACCAGGGGAATATCGACAAGGTAAGCTTCTTTATGGACGAGTGTCGCCGCATGGGTGTTCCTGTTTTACCGCCTGATGTTAATGAGAGTGATCTCAATTTTGCTGTGAATAAAAACGGTCAGATACGATTCGGTATGTCAGCTATCAAAGGAGTTGGTGAGTCTGCAGTAATTGAATTGATCAATGAAAGAAAAAAGGATGGTGCGTTTAATAGCTTGTTTGATCTGACCAGAAGGGTAAGCCTGCGAAGCGTAAATAAAAAAACATTTGAGGCTTTAGTTTATGCCGGAGCATTTGATAGTTTCGGATTAAATCGCTCACAGTATTTTGAACTCGCAAAAAATGAAACACTGAACCTTATTGAACAAGCCATTCGATACGGAAACAATTTCAATGGTGATACCGTAAAATCACAAAATACCTTATTTGGCGACTCTGAGGATGTTGAAATAGCAGAACCGAAGATTCCGGATTTCCCTGAGTGGAATACCATAGAGAAATTGAAAAAGGAATTTGAAGTTGTTGGCATGTACATGA
The DNA here is from genome assembly GCA_019694895.1 of Chitinophagales bacterium. GTDB lineage: Bacteria > Bacteroidota > Bacteroidia > Chitinophagales > BACL12 > UBA7236. The sequence continues at coordinate 2,259 of JAIBBA010000012.1, read as the reverse complement.
GTGGTCATCCGCTCGACGACTATAAAATTGAAGCTGACGCTTTCAAAACAACTACCATTACGGATATTGAGAAATTCACGGATAAGGGAGACATTGTTTTGGTAGGTTATGTGGCTTCAACAGATACTAAAGTGGGTAAAACAGGAGATAAGTATACCATATTTACACTGGAAGATTTCTCCGGACATCTGGAAATGGGATTATTTAAGAACAACTATATCAAGTTCAAAAATTATGTAGATCAGACCGGAAATGTATTGTATGTGAAAGGAGCTTATCAAACCGACCGAAACGACCCGGAAAGGAAGCGTTTCTGGGTAAGTGACATTCAGTTGCTGTCTGAGGTAAGGGAGAAAAAATCGATGAAAATAACCCTTAGCATGAGCCTGTCGGACCTGAATTCGAACTTTTTGGAAGGTCTCTCAGAGGTTTTGAAGCAGCACCCCGGGAAAGACAGCATTGTGCTCAAGGTGATAGAGCATACCGAGCAGTTTGACCTGCTTATGCGCAATAAACAGGGCGGTATCAGGGCGGAAAGTGCAGTTTTGAACAGTCTGGGGAAATTTGGGGAAGTCAATTTAACAGTAGTCGGCTAATTTTGTGTATCCCAAACGGGAACTTTTACAGGTATCCGATGTTATGCGTAATACCTGTTCGAAAAACAGCTTTAAACCAACTTAAGAATATGGCTATAGAATTTAACGACGCAAACTTCAAGCAAACAGTGCTTGACAGCGGAAAATTGAGTGTGATCGACTTTTGGGCAGAATGGTGTGGCCCTTGTCGCGTAGTAGGTCCGGTTATCGAAGAACTGGCCAAAGACTATGATGGCAAAGTGAACATCGGAAAAGTGAATGTCGATTTTAACCCTGAAATCTCGATGATGTACGGTATCCGTAACATCCCGACGATCCTGTTCATTAAAAATGGTCAGGTGGTTGACAAACAAGTTGGTGCAGTGCCAAAAAGCGTCCTTGATGCTAAGGTGAGACAACACATGTAATTAATTTATACTGAAGAAAAGCCTCCTATCGTTTGACAGGAGGCTTTTTACGTTTTATCTTGCACCTTAATTGCTATGGACAGGCAGCTAATATCTCTACAAGATCTCCATCAGGTTGAAAACCTCGAACTCATCGCCAAACAGGTGGTGGAAGGATTTATCCTGGGATTGCATAAAAGTCCATTTCATGGATTTTCAGTTGAATTCGCTGAACATAGAATTTATAACCTGGGAGAGGCAACACGGCATATCGATTGGAAAGTATTCGGGCGAACAGATAAGCTGTTCACAAAAAAATATGAAGAGGAAACAAATCTGCGCTGTCATATTGTGATCGACGCATCCTCCAGTATGTATTTCCCGGAACCGGATAAACAGGCGAAGGGTTTGCACCTTAATAAACTGATATTTTCAGCAATTTGTTCTTCTGCCATCATCCATTTGCTGAAAATGCAACGCGATGCAGCAGGACTTACAATATTTGCAGATGATGTGCTCTTGCATACCAAAGCAGGAAGTAGTAATGTGCATCACAAAATGCTCCAGACGCAATTGGAAAGTTTTATTGGCAAATCTTCACATGATCTGCCGACAAATGCCGGTAAATGTTTGCACCAAATCGCCGAAAATATTCACCGCCGCAGCATGGTGGTAATTTTTAGTGATATGATGGAAGATGTTGAAAAATCTGAAGAGTTGTTTTCTGCACTGCAACATTTAAAGCATAATAAACACGAAGTGATTCTCTTTCATGTTACAGATAAGCGACATGAAATTAATTTTGAGTACGATAATCGACCATACATCTTTGTCGATATGGAGACCGGTGAAAAAATTAAAGTGCGCAGTAGCGAAGTAAAGGAAAAATACACCGAGCAAATGGCCAAGTATATGCAACAACTGAAATTGCGTTGCGGTCAATATGGAGTCGACCTCATTGAAGCTGATATGATGGAGGATTTTCGTGATGTATTGTTGCCTTATTTGGTTAGAAGAGGTAAGATGCATTGAGGCTATAAAGGTTTCAAGATTAGTATGCTTAAAGGTCCGAAGATTCAAAGATTCGAAGATTTGAAGGGTATAAGGGTTGGTAGATGAGAATGTATTAAGGGGCCGAAGGTTCAAAGATTTGATGATTCGAAGATTTGAAGGGTATAGGGTTAGTAGATGAGTATGTTTTAAGGCCTGAAGATTCAAAGATTTGAAGATTCGAAGGGTTGAAGGGTATAGGGTTAGTAGATGAGTATGTTTTAAGG
>JAIBBA010000210.1 GCA_019694895.1 Chitinophagales bacterium | reverse complement strand
TTTGGGGCGGTGCCCCAGAATGAAATTCCGCTGCGGAAAAAAATCTTACATGCAAGAAAATCTCTCTTCGTAAGAAAAAGGCAACCCTGTTGGTGTGTGTTGAGCTTAATGCATCGGCGCAGGGTTGTCCGCAGTGGGTAATTCTTTTTTTAAGGTGTTATTTTATGCGAGGGAAATTTTTCATCCAATGAAAATCCTTTTCCGCGGGCGAACCCTGCGACTTTTGGGGCGAGGCCCCAAAAAAAAGAGGCGGTTGTTTGCAACCGCCTCTTTTGTGTAGTTAATCTTCCTTAGTCGGCACACCCGACAATTTTGCTTTGATCTTTTTCTCGATCTCGAGGGCGAGTTCGGGATTATCGCGAAGGATATCTTTAACACCTTCGCGTCCTTGTCCGAGCTTGGTGCCTTCATAGCTATACCAGCTGCCTGATTTTTGAATCACACCGCTTTCTGCACCAAGGTCAATGATCTCACCGATCTTGCTGATACCTTCACCATAAATAATATCGAATTCAGCCTGACGGAAAGGTGGAGCTACTTTGTTTTTTACGATCTTCACTTTCACACGGTTACCGATCACATCGTCTTTGTCTTTCAACTGACCAATGCGACGAATATCGATACGTACTGATGCATAAAATTTCAATGCATTACCACCTGTTGTAGTTTCAGGATTACCGAACATCACACCGATCTTTTCGCGCAGCTGGTTGATGAAAATACAGCAACAGCCGGTTTTGTTGATCGTACCGGTGAGTTTACGTAAAGCCTGACTCATCAGTCGTGCCTGAAGTCCCATTTTGCTGTCGCCCATCTCGCCTTCCAATTCGCCTTTTGGAACCAATGCAGCTACTGAGTCGATTACAACTACATCTAATGCGCCGGAGCGGATCAAATGATCAGCAATCTCGAGTGCTTGTTCACCGTAATCAGGTTGTGAGATAAGCAGGTTCTCTACATCCACACCCAATTTTTCGGCATACACTTTATCAAAGGCATGCTCGGCATCGATGATCGCGCAAATTCCACCTTTTTTCTGTGCCTCAGCGATCACATGAATCGCCAATGTTGTTTTACCCGAAGATTCAGGGCCATAGATTTCTACTACACGGCCTTTAGGAATACCGCCTATGCCCAATGCCATGTCCACTCCAAGAGATCCCGTAGGAATAACCTCTTCTGCTGTTACGGCTGACTCGCCTAATTTCATTACCGTGCCTTTTCCATACAGCTTATTCAAACTGTCTACTGCAAGCCCTAGGGCTTTTACTTTGTCGTTGGTTGCTTCTGCCATTTTGTTCTTGTTTTTAAGGATTAAGTGAATTGCTACGCACATTGCGCAAGCGTATGCGAAGCTAAAGATTTCCTGCCCTTCCGTAGAAAAAATCTTTAGGTTGTGAACATATTGTGCAAAAAAAACGAGATAATTAAGGTGTGTTAAGAGCCTGTAAAAGCCACAATAGCTTCATTACCTTAGCAGTAAAATACCAACCAATATGAGAAAACTACTCACCCTGAGTCTCCTCATTCCAATAGCATTGATTTCCTGCAAACCAAAAGAAAAGGCAGAAGATAACAGCGCAATTCAGAAAGAGGTGCAAACTTATCTCGACGGATATAACGCCGAGTATCAAAAACTTGTAACCGCTTCTTCTGAAGGACAGTGGATATTACAGACACATATCGTTGAAGGCGATACAATGGCAAGTCACAATGCTGCAATCGCCGATGAAGCATACGCCAAATTCACTGGAAGCAAAACAAATATTGAAACAGCGCAGAAATATTTGGCGATGAAAGATAAGCTTACAGCTATTCAGGTTCGTCAATTGGAATATATCCGCTACCTGGCAGGTAATAATCCGGAAACAGCGGGCGATGTTGTGAAAAATCGAATCACAGCAACAAATGCTCAGGTAGAAAAACTATTTGGCTTTAAATATACCCTTAATGGTAAGCCTGTAACTACCAATCAACTGGATGAGATTTTGCGCAGTTCAAATAATATGAATGAACGTCTTGCCGCATGGACAGCCAGTAAAGAAGTTGGCGTAGGCCTAAAAGATGGTCTTGTTGAATTACAAAAATTGCGCAACGAAAGTGTAACACCTCTCGGTTATTCCGATTTCTTCGCTTATCTCGCCAGTGAATATAATATGACCAGCGAAGAGATGCTTGAACTTACACGCAGCTTTATCACAGATGTTTGGCCGCTATATCGCGAATTGCATACTTGGGCACGCTATGAGCTGGCAGAAAAATATAATCAACCTGTTCCTGATTATATCCCGGCACAATGGTTGCCAAACCGCTGGGGACAAGACTGGACTGCAATGGTTAATGTAGAAGGATTAGATATAGATCCGGAATTAAAAAAGCACGATGCCGAATGGGTGATGAAACAAGGTGAAGCATTTTGGATGAGCCTTGGATTTGACGCATTGCCGCAATCATTTTGGGAAAAATCATCATTATATCCTGTGAGTGCTGATGCCGGATACGCAAAAAATAATCACGCCAGCGCCTGGCATATCGATCTCGACAAGGATGTGCGTTCACTTATGAGCGTGGAAGCTAATACCGAATGGTGGAGTACCGTATTGCATGAGCTTGGACATATCTACTATTATATGAGCTATTCTAATCCTGATGTTCCTCCGGTTTTGCGCACAGGTGCCAATCGCGGATATCATGAAGCGTTTGGAACTATGATTGGTCTCGCCAGTTTGCAAAAACCCTTGCTTGAAAATCAAGGTTTGATCAAACCGGGTGTTGTTACAAATGACACATTGAAATTATTAAGTGAAGCACTTGACTATATTGTTCATATCCCTTGGGGAAGTGGTGTTATGACAGAATTCGAATATGCATTATATGCGAAAAACCTTTCTCCTGATCAATACAACGCAAAATGGTGGGAATTAGTGAAGCAATATCAAGGTATTGTTCCGCCGTCACCGCGCGATGAGCACTACTGTGATGCTGCAACAAAAACACATATCAATGATGATCCTGCACAGTATTATGATTACAGTATCAGCAATGTATTGTTGTTCCAGTTCCATGATTATATCGCAAAAAATATTTTGCATCAAGATCCGCATGCTACCAATTATTGGGGTTCGAAAGAAACAGGCGATTTCCTTCGCAAGGTAATGACGCCTGGTGCAACCGTTGATTGGCGCGAACACCTCAAGGCTTCTATAGGCTCCGACATGAGTGCAAAACCAATGTTGGATTATTTCATGCCGTTGATGGATTACCTGAAAAAACAAAACGCCGGCAGAACATATACGCTGCCTGAAAAACCAACATTTAATTGATCATTACATCAGTAAAAAAAAGGAGACTGCATCACAGTCTCCTTTTTTTATTTCAACCAAAATCTTCACCACACCACTCTGCGAAAATCTGCGTAATCAGCGGTAAACAAACACGCACCATAAACTTCACAATACTTATTTATTCATTTCATACTATGTTTAAAGCGATTAGTTTGGATGGAGATATTGAAAATGTCCTGCAGATCTCGCAGATTGGCACAGAAAAGTGTTCGAATGTTAGTTGGATGTAGTTTTGATTAATTGACAAGCAATGGTTCGCTCAATATGGTTTATAAATAGTTGACCTTTCGAAAAATGTTTTTGGTGATATCGCTGCAATTGAAATTCACTAGTATGCCAAGCTTGTGGCCGGATAACTTGAGATATGTAAGTAATTGTTTGTGATGGACCTTAGTGAGATTCTCTGCAGACTTTATCTCTATAATAACAAGATCTTCAATAAGCAGATCGATACGATATCCGATATCCATTTTGAC
>JAIBBA010000209.1 GCA_019694895.1 Chitinophagales bacterium | reverse complement strand
CCTTATTATGAAAAGGGATGGCCGGTTGAAGATGAAGGGCGCCGTAAGGCAAGGGATGCTGCTTCATTACCGCTTGTGGATTTATTTCAACGTGCTGCAAAAATTTCCGGGCAGCATACGGTTTTTTGTCTGATTCTCCCGGCCCTGGCATTGGATACTTGCCTGCAAACTGCTGCAATTAATGGTTGGTTTTCAAATCGCATTACAACGGTGCATACAAAACCCGAGAAGCCGGCAAAGCGCGTTTTAATTGCTTTTGGGAGAAGTGAATCAGGCACTTCAACTGATGTGTTGACAATATATGATGCTAATGGTAACTATTCAGAAGCTTACAAAAAGTTGACAGGTGATTTCTATTTGGCATTTTAATAAAATAAAAAAGCACCGGTTTGCCGCCGGTGCATGATATTTAGAAACACTGTTTTGGTCTAAGCTTAGTATTTATCGTCGAAATCTCCTTCGTCGAGATTGTAATTATCTTCCTCACCATAGTCATCAGCGTAATCGTCAAGGAATTCTTCATCATCAAAATCATCTTCTTCATCATCAGCTTTGGCGTCATCTTCCTCATCCTCAAACTGTTCGTATTCGTGCTTGCCTTCGTTGAAATAGCCATCAGCCTCATCCTTTTCATCGAAGTCGAATTCATCTTTGAAGTCCTTGTCATTAAATTGACGGAACTCCTCAAATTCATCGGAGATTTCATTTAAATCATCCTTTTCCTCGGTAGATTCCTCATCATCATCACCTCCCTTGGCATAAGGCAGGTTATCGAGACCGCGAAATTTTTTGTCGTCTACATTTTTATTTAGAAACTGATTGAGTTTATCAATGTCGGTGTTGCTGGTTATCTCACCGAATTCATTGATGTTCATCTCAAATCCATCTAAATCTTTATGCACTTCAGGTTTGCCTTCCAATGGCTTTTTCTTGGGCATAGGGTACTCTGATTTTCAGCGAAAGTTATCAAATATTTTAATTGCAGTATGCAAACGTTGAACAGAAATATTTTTTCCTAATACATCCATCATCGCGAAAACAGGGGGGCCTTGAAGTACTCCGGCCAGCGCCACACGTAAAAGCGGCATCACTTCACCCATACCAAGGTTGTTTTCTTTCATATAGTCTTTTACCCCCGACTCTATCGATGGCTCAGTAAAATTACTGATAGATTCAATATGGGCGATCAAATTTAGAAAAATTTCCTGCTTTTCGGGTTTCCATTTTTTTCTGATGGTATCCTGATCATACTCGCTTATCTCACCAAAGAAAAATGTACCCGCCTCATATAGGTCAGGGATGAAAACCGCGCGCTCTTTCATCAATTCACACACCCTTTCCAGGTAGTTTCGGTCAGCTTGAATACCCTTTTTATCAAGATATGGTTGTAACAGGTCTGCCAGTTCACTGCCGGTTTTCCTGCGCATGTGCTGCTGGTTGAACCACTTAGCTTTTTCCGGGTCGAATCTGGCACCGGACTTTCCTATGCGCTCAAAACTAAATGCGGCTATCAGTTCCTCTTCGGTAAATACCTCCTGATCTGTTCCGGGGTTCCATCCTAAAAATGCAAGAAAGTTAATATACGCTTCAGGTAAGAATCCCTTTTCCTTCAAGCCTGAAATATTTTGTTCCTTCCAGTCTAGAGAATAAAGTGGGAAGCCATATTTGTCGCCATCGCGTTTACTTAATTTGCCATTGCCTTCCGGTTTTAGAATTAGGGGTAAATGCGCAAAGGATGGCATCACCTCTTCCCAACCAAACATGCGGTATGTCATTACATGCGTAGGGGCACTTGGTAACCACTCCTCACCACGCACAACATGTGTAACCTGCATAAGATAATCATCAACAACATTGGCTAAATGATACGTAGGCATACCATCGCTCTTGAATAATACCTTGTCATCCAATTGCGACGAATTAAAACTTACCCAACCGCGAATAAGGTCGTGGAATTTTACTTCCTCATTTCTTGGCATTTTTATACGTATCACATAAGGATCTCCATTCTGAATTCTTCGCTCAGTTTCATCCTTCGACAAAGCAACAGAATTTTTCATGTACTGACGGGTGATGTGATCATATGCCGGAGAAGGATTTCCCTGCTCCATCATGCGGTTGCGCATTGCCTCAAGTTCTTCAGGTGTATCGAATGCATAGTAGGCATGACCTTTTTCAATCAGCTCCATGGCATATTTTCGATACATGTCTTTTCGCTCGCTCTGACGATAAGGTGCAAATGGTCCTCCGATATGTACACCTTCATCAAATGTTATTCCCGCCCATGCGCAACTGTTGATCACATATTCTTCAGCTCCCGGCACATAACGTGTCTGGTCTGTGTCTTCGATACGTAAGATTAACTTGCCACCGAGCTTCTTCACAAACAAATAATTATACAACGCCGTGCGAATTCCTCCCAGGTGTTGTGCTCCTGTCGGACTTGGTGCATAGCGCAATCTTATTGGTCTATCCATACTGTTGTAATGTGATGCAAAGTTAATCGGCTTGGTGAAATTACACTAATGTGTGTTTCCGTCTTAAACCATGTATAGTGAATACTGTCAAATCAAACTACCTTTGTACAATGTATTTTGTGAAGACACCCTGGTACCTGAAAAGTGTATACCCCAGCTTGGTATGGGATATGCCCAAAGATAACAGGCTGTTCCTCACCTTCGATGATGGCCCTGTTCCCGGTGTTACCGATAAGGTGTTGGGCATACTTTCGAAATATGATGTGAAAGCGACTTTTTTTTGCATCGGCGATAATGTCAGAAAACATCCGGAACTCTATCAACAAATTTTGCAGGAAGGTCACATGACAGGAAATCATACCTTTCATCATGTCAATGGCTGGAAAACAGATACCGATGCTTATATCGAAGAGGTATCAGCCTGCAGTAACTTAGTTAATTCGCAATTGTTCCGGCCGCCATATGGTAGAATCGGTTACCAGCAAATTCAGGAATTGAAACGGCAATATGCCATTATTATGTGGGATGTATTGAGTGGTGATTTTGACACACAACTGAAACCGCAAGATTGCATAGACCATGTAATTCAACACGCTGCCGATGGGTCTATCATTGTATTTCACGACAGTGAAAAAACTGCCGATAGGGTATTGCCGGCATTACCTGTGGTGATAGAACATTTTCTCGAAAAAGGATATCGCTTTGAATCCCTGCCTGCAAACACTGCATCGTTACCTCGCGGCCTCCATTTGTCATGATTTGAATACCTTAGCGTTGTGCCCGAATTAATAGATACGCATACCCACATTTATTTACCTGAATTTGATTCGGATTTAGACGACATGATCCAACGTGCACTTCAATCAGGTGTTTCGCACATGATGATGCCCAATATCGATTTAGAATCTGTAGATGCCATGATGGCCCTTGCGAAGAAAAATCGCGCATGCAAGCCAATGATGGGACTTCATCCATGTTCGGTAAAGAACGATGCAGATGATGTTATGCTTAAGATACATCAATTGCTCCTTGACAAACAATATCAATGGTATGGAATCGGCGAATGTGGTCTTGATTATTATTGGGATCTCACTTTTGTGGATCAACAAAAGGCTGCTTTCGTTACTCAAATAAGATGGGCGAAGGAAATGCAGCTTCCTCTCATCATCCATTCCAGAAATGCCACTGATGATTGCATCGATCTTGTAAGCAAACATAAAGACGCAAACCTTCGCGGCATTTTTCATTGCTTCTCAGGAACAGAATTGCAACTGCAACAATCTATCGATCTTGGATTTTATATTGGAATAGGTGGTGTGGTAACCTATAAAAACGGAGGGCTCGATAA
>JAIBBA010000081.1 GCA_019694895.1 Chitinophagales bacterium | reverse complement strand
ATTAAATCACTTTCCTGCCCAATATTTGTTCACATACATTTGCCGCACTCATCAAGGCATCTTCATGAAATCCATAGCGAAAATAACTTCCACAGAAATAAAGACTGCCATTCCGGTTTAATTCAGGGAGTTTCGCCTGTGCTTTCATAGCCTCGACAGTGAATACAGGATGCTCATAAACGATCTCTTTGATAACCTTATTTCCATCTATGATGCCAGGGTCATTTATCGTGACGAAATAATCAGTAAAATCGGAGACATCCTGCAGACTATTCATCCAATAAGTGCAAGAAGAGACTAAGTTATTTCCCCTCGTTTGAGTTCTGTAATTCCATGAGCTCCACACCATTTTTTTCTTTGGCATGATACTGCCATCTGTATGTAGTGTTGCGACATTTTTCTGATAACTGAATGGCGATAACAATGCCCTTTCCTCTTGTGATGCATCGCTCCACATTTTCAATGCCTGATCGCCATGGGCAGCAACGATTACTTTATCGAACTGAAAGACACTTCCGTGCACATCTGTCAATTCGACACCATCACTTGTTCTACGTATCGAGCGGATACCCTGATTCACAAAAATACGCTCCTTAAATGGCGCTATTAATTTTTGCTTATACTGCTCACTACCTCCTGAAACCGTGTACCATTGGAACTGCGTATTCAATCCCAAAAATCCATGGTTAGAAAAAAATCGCACCAGGCTTAGTACAGGAAATTGTGCAGTAGTATCCGGAGGAGTGCTCCACAAGGCCGAACTCATAGGTAAGATATACCAATTCAGCAGATCATCTGAATATTTTTTCATTCGCAGATAATCCTTTATCGATAAAGCTGAGAGCGTTTCATTATGAAAAACTTCTATACAAGTTTTATTGAAAGTGTTTAACTGTTTGAGAAAGCGAATATATCGAGGCGAAAAAATTCTTCGTCGCTGTGCAAACAATTTATTGAGACTACTGCCGCAATACTCCAAATGCTCATCGCAAATCTGCGCAGCAAAGCTCATATCCGTTTTTTTCACTTTTACCTGCAATGCATCGAACAAGGCAGTAAGTCGCGGATAAGTATGATTATTAAACACGATAAAACCGGTATCAATCGGAATGTCCTGACCCGGTTCCTCCACAAAAACGGTATTGGTATGACCACCAATTCTGTTATCAGCTTCAAATACAGTGATTTCGTGATCGCGATGCAAGTACCAAGCGGCGCCCATTCCGGCAATACCGGTTCCTATTATTGCTATGCGCGCCATATCAAACAGTCGCTTTTTTGGTAAAAAGATAATGGCTCACTATCCATTCGCGGCCATTATTGAAATTCCAAAGTTCGGCGCAGGCCATAAAAAATATGCGCCAATAGACCCACCATTTCACCGATTGTTCCGCACCATATGTTTCTGCAAGAATGGGCATTATTTCATTTTTATGTGCATCCATATTCGACAACCACGCTTCGGAAGTTTTTCCGTAATGTGTGCCATCCCAATGCCAGTGATCTTGAATGGTGAGATGATCGTTAAAATAAAATAAAAGATCGTCGGAAGGCATAACACCGCCCGTAAAGAAATATTTACTCATCCAGTCGGTATCATCAACCACATCGAAGAAATAAGTAAATTCTTTGTGTGTGAAAATATGTACAAATAATTTTCCATCAGGCTTAAGAAATCGCGAAATTTTTTCAAGCAGCAATTGATAATTCCGCATGTGTTCAAACATCTCCACTGAAACCACACGATCAAAAGTTTCATTGATGTCGAACACATTCATATCGGCAGTAATAATGCGCACATTCGTAATTCCGCGCATTTTACATTGAGATTCTATATGTAATTTTTGGGTAGACGAATTGGAAACACCTGTTACATGTGCCGAAGGAAATTTCTGTGCCATAAACATGGTTAGACTTCCCCATCCACAACCCAGTTCAAGTATGTTCATCCCTTCGCGCAGCTGAGCTCGCTGACAAGTTATTTCAAGCGCCTTTGCTTCAGCTGATGACAGGTCCGGTGTATTATCATCCCAATAGCAGCACGAATATTTCATATGCTTTCCCATCACCATACTGAAAAAGGCAGTTGGCACTTCATAATGCTGTTCGTTGGCAGCTCCGGTTTCGATGGCGATGGGCGAGGCCTTCAATTGGCCAATCAATTCCATCAGATGCAATTGTTGTTGTTCAGCGGTAGAAAATGATTCATCCTTCAGTCGCCGGCGAAGCAAGGAACGAATCCGTGCACGAATCAAGAAATCAGGAATCCTGTCGCGTTCAAGTAAAGTATTGATCACAGTTTTGGGTTTCTTATGCGTTAAGAATGATTCAAATATACGGGAACAAGAAGTTAACAGATGTTTCTTTCCCGGTGATTGAAAACAGAAAAGAACTACTATGGTTCAGCAAATTCGGCTATTCAAAGGGATTTCGCGCAGGAATTGGTATATAAATTGCATGTTAAAACATACAAACCACAAGCAATTATGAACGCCAATGTGCATTTCGTGGTTGTAGAGGTGAACATTTCGTAACAATTTTACGTATATAATACCATAACCTTTTAACCCAATATCCTCAGCCATTATGGTAAAACAATTCGGCTTACCCAATTATGTGATCTGGCTCTTCGGCGGCATTGCCTTTGTTGCCGTTGGCACTATTTCAGTTTTTCATTGGACCTATGGGCTTGCAACATTTATTCTGACAACGGGAGTTGCCTTCGCCGGATATTGGTTCTTTTTCCGTCCCGCCTTTGTGGCATTGGACATTGCACGCAAGGGAGAACCTGCCATGGCTATTATTCTGCAAGTATGGGAAACAGGTCGCACCGTTAACGACAATCCGCGAATCAAACTTTTATTGGAGATACGTCACAGCACTATGGTGCCTTATGAAGTTGAAGTGCGCCAAAATATTGCTAAGGACGACATGCGCCTTTATCAGCCCGGTCGCACGCTACAAGTGAAGGTTGACAGTCGCAACCCGCGAAAAGTGGCTATTCTTGCTGCCTGAGGCCGGTCAAATTCACTGATTTTATTGTATTTACCCGTATCTTTGCGCCATGGTTTACCTTACACGTAGAGAAACCTTTAATGCCGCGCACCGTGTGTACAACAATGCATGGAGTGAGGAGAAGAACAAAGAGATGTTCGGCAAATGCGCGAATAAAAACTGGCATGGACATAACTATCAGTTATTTGTTACCATAAAGGGTAAACCAGATCCTGACACCGGCTTTATTATGGATGCAAAGAAGCTCAGCGATGTTATCAAAAGAGAGATCGTAGAGCGTTTCGACCATATGAACCTGAATATGGATACTCCCTATTTCACGGATCAGCAACCCAGCACCGAGAACTTTTGTGTGGTGATATGGGCGCTTATTGAACCTTTCATCACAGGTGGTGTTTTACACTGCATCAGATTACAGGAAACTGAAAATATCTATGCAGAATACTACGGTGAACAATAACAAGCGCATCTCAGATGCCGACGATGAGTTCAACATTTCAGACAGACACTATACCAAAATCGATTCTTACGGCATGGAAACGCTCGACAATCTAATCCATCATTACCAAGGTATTATCACTTCATTAGGTGAAGACGCCGAACGCGAGGGACTGGTGAAAACCCCTGAACGCATTGCAAAGGCCATGCAATTTCTTACACAGGGTTACAATCAGGATGCAGAAGCGGTGATTAGAAGTGCCATGTTTAACGAAGAGTGTTCTGAAATGGTAATCGTAAAAGATATCGAGCTGTATTCCATGTGCGAACACCATATGCTGCCATTTTTCGGTCGTGCTCATGTGGCATATATTCCAAATGGAAAAATTGTAGGACTCAGTAAAATTGCTCGCGTAGTAGATATTTTTTCCCGTCGTCTGCAGGTTCAGGAACGTCTTACACATCAAATTCTGGAAGCACTGCAAAATACCCTCAATCCACATGGTGTAGCTGTTGTTATTGAAGCCAGCCATTTGTGTATGATGATGCGTGGCGTGCAAAAGCAAAATTCTGTAACAACCACTTCAGCATTTATAGGCCAATTTCAGGAAGTCCAAACCCGCAACGAATTCATCAATTTGATAGCTGCAAGGTTAAGTAAATAAGGAATTCACGGCGTTTCCCATTGATATAGGTCTTTCTTGTTTCTTTACCATAGGTCCCAACTATGGCAATCCTGCATTTTGTTGTTACTTTTACTGCGAAATTGAATGCTATGCCTAATCTCCGTTCAACAATACTGATGCTGTTTATCTGCAGCGGTTTAATTGCCCAAGCACAGCCAAAACAGGTTAAACTGAAAGGTCATAAATGTCCATCTATAGCCATAAGCGACCCCGGTGAATTTTATAGCACATACAATTTCTCTGATAATGATTTGCATGCGTTAGATTCGGCAGGATTAAAAAGTACGGTGATCGAAAATATTATTGCCCATCATACCGAAACAAGCTGGCCCGGAAAATTAGCAAGCCTCGATGAGCGTATTGCAAATCCGGACATACTGAAATCATATGTAGTGTATAAGGTTGCAGAAATAAATAATATGGTTGTGGTACTCGTCCCCGCTAAATATAATAGCGACAAACCGGAAGGCTGGGCATTGACTGAAGATGTATATTTTATTTTGAGTAAAGCAGGTGTAAATCTCTAATCAACAATTGATATGAAAAAAGCATACGTATTTCCCGGACAAGGTTCTCAATTTCCGGGCATGGGGAAAGATCTTTATGAAAACAATGAAGCTGCCCGTGCATTATTCGAGCGCGCTAATGAGATTCTCGGGTTCCGAATAACAGATATCATGTTCAATGGAACCGAAGAAGAACTCAAACAAACAAAGGTAACTCAACCTGCAATATTCCTTCACTCTGTGATTTTGGCATCCACATTATCTGATTTTAATCCTGATATGGTTGCCGGGCATTCACTTGGTGAATTCAGCGCATTAGTTGCCAATGGTGCTTTATCATTTGAAGATGCCTTGCGATTAGTATCGGCTCGCGCACAGGCCATGCAAAAAGCTTGCGAATTACAAGCATCAACCATGGCAGCAGTATTGGGACTTGCAGATGAAATTGTTGAGAAAATATGTGCAGAAACTCCGGGAATTGTTGTTGCAGCGAATTATAACTGTCCCGGACAATTAGTGATTTCAGGAGAAGTAGAAGCAGTAAATAAAGCTTGTGAAGCATTAAAAGCTGCCGGAGCGAAACGCGCATTATTGTTACCTGTAGGTGGAGCTTTCCATTCACCTCTTATGGAACCTGCTCGAATTGAATTGAGTGCTGCTATTGAGGCAACACCATTTAATACACCTCGCTGTCCTGTATATCAAAATGTAACTGCAAGCGCAATTATTGACCCTGCAGAAATAAAAAATAATTTGCTGATTCAATTAACTGCTCCTGTTAAATGGACACAGAGTGTTACACAAATGACTGCAGATGGCGCTACACATTATATCGAGGTTGGTCCAGGAAAAGTATTGCAAGGTCTTGTAAAGAAAATCAGCCCTACCGCAGAAGTTGCCAGCGCCTAATTGATGCAAATGATGCTGCTTCCGGCAATAAAAAATCAGACTGTTGTTTTTGATAACAGTCCAAATCCCATTGCATCATTTCATCCCTTGTTCCAGGTCATTGAGAATGTCTGCCGCGTTTTCAATTCCCACACTCATTCTGACAAGACCATCAGAAATCCCTGCCGCCAGTCTTCTTTCTTTGGGAACATTGACGTGCGTCATACTTGCAGGATGCTGAATCAATGTATCCAGTGTGCCGAGTGTTGTTATCACGTTACATAATTTCACCGATTGCATAAGTTTTTTTCCGGCCTTTAATCCTCCTTTCAATTCGAAACTCAACATCCCGCTGTAATCAGACATCTGCCTATTGATAATATTGCGCTGAGGATGATCTTTATGTCCGCAATAATGCACCTTTTTCACTGCATGGTGATCCGATAAAAAAGCGGCTACCACAGCGGCATTATCGCAATGTCGTTGCATGCGGATTTCCAAGGTTTTCATTCCTTGCAACAATAACCATGAATCAAATGCATTACTGTTTGCGCCAAGCAATTTCACTTTCATCCAAATGCGCTCCCGCATAAAATTTCTATCCCTACTTACTACCACACCACCAAGTCCATTACCATGACCATTGAGATACTTTGTTGCTGAATGAATTACAAGATCAGCGCCGAGTAATAAAGGCTTTTGGCAATACGGAGAAGCAAATGTATTATCAACAGCCACCATACGACCATAACGATGTGCAATTTCAGCAACAGTTTGAATATCTGTTACCGACATCATCGGGTTGGAGGGTGTTTCAATATAAACAAGTGTGATTTTTTTATTTTTCTTCAAGGCTTTTTCAACAGCATCAAAATCATTCAAATCCATGCGCATGGTATTGATATTCCAGGCTGCAAGTTGCTTTTGCATGAGTTCATCGGTAGTACCATATAACTGATGTTGTGTTAATATAGTATCTCCTGAAGTTGCGCAGGAAGTCATTGCAGCAGCAATTGCAGCCATGCCGCTTGAAAACAATTGAGCGGTAGCATCAATATCGCTGCCTGATGTTTCCAGCAAGGCAATTTTTTTTTCTGCCATTTCTATGGTCGGATTTCCCCATCTGGAATACACATAGCCTTTTGATGGGTCATCGAAAAGCATATTGGCATGATCAAGTGATTCAAATCCATAGGCGGTTGTAGCGAATATAGGCTCGTTATGCGAGAGAATTTTCCTCTCAGTAGCCATTGGCTGCACACAAATGGAGCCGAAACCTTTTGCCTGTTTTTTCTTTGCCATACGGATTGAAAATATGCCGTTAAAATTAGGTCATTATTTACTGACGAAACATAAAAATATACACATTACATGAACCAACGCCCGGCGAGTACGGTTATCTTTGCAGACAAATTCAAGTATATGACCTATCGCTACAGCGATAACAGTCTTCCGATGGTGCTCATCATTGGCGCCGGTTTCGCCGGTCTCGAGTTGATTAAGCAATTTAACAACAAGCCATTTCGCGTTCTGCTGCTCGATAAAAATAATTATCACACCTTTCAACCACTGTTGTATCAAATTGCATCGGCCGGCTTGACGGCAGAAAGCATCGCATATCCCGTTCGCCGGAAAATTGGGGCATATCCTAACATCGCTTTTCGTGTTGCAGAGGTATCGTCGGTAGATACTTCGGGGCAATTGGTGCATACCGACATCGGCGAATTTCATTACGATTATCTCATCATTGCTTCAGGCGCAAGCACAAATTTTTATGGTAATAACAGTTTAGCATCAACAACATTCCCATTGAAATCGGTGCAGGATGCTTTGAACATGCGCACGACAATTTTACAACAGTTTGAAAAAGCCGTTAATGCCTCAAAAACCAACGGCAGCAAATTATTGAATTTTATTATCGTTGGTGGCGGACCGACAGGAGTTGAGCTTGCAGGCGCACTTGCCGAAATCAAGAAAAATGTAGTGCCATCAGATTACCGTGAACTTGATCCTGAAATGATGGAAGTGCATTTGATAGAAGCTGCGCCGCGAGTGCTAGGTACCATGTCTGAAAAATCGTCGCGACTAGCGAAAAAATATCTTGAGCAATTGGGTGTGAAAGTATGGCTTAATGCAGTAGTGAACTCATACGAAAATGACATTTTAACCTTGTCTAACGACACAAAGATTACCGCGCATCATGTAATATGGACAGCAGGTGTTAAAGGAGTTGATATCAAAGGGCTTGAAGGAAATATTCGCACTAGAGGCAATCGTATAATAACCGATAGGTATCATCGAATTTCCGGATTTGAAAACATTTATGCCATTGGTGATATTGCGAGCATCCAGGGTGATGAACAATATCCCCAAGGACACCCGGGGGTGGCGCAGGTGGCAATACAGCAAGCACATAATCTTGCCTCGAATTTCATTCGAAATGCAAAGGGAAAATCTATACAGGCATTTAACTATCACGATAAAGGCAGCATGGCAACGATAGGCCGACACAAAGCAGTAGTTGATTTGCCATTTATTTCTTTCGGAGGATATTTAGCGTGGTATATCTGGATGTTCATCCACCTGATGGCATTGGTAGGCTTCAGAAACCGATTTATGGTGTTTATGAATTGGATGTGGAATTACATTACGTACGACAGAGCATTGCGACTTATCCTAAAGAAATAGCAATCTCTGTCGCGTTGCGATTAGTTGTTACCCAATAAATCAAGCTGATCCGGGAATCAGAACAAGTCCCAAAGAAGGATACGTGCGCCGGTATTGATGTGATAGCTTACGCCAAAATCGTTGCCGATAAAATCATTGTTCACCTGAGTGATCGGCAATTCCAATTTTGCTTCAACATACCACCAAAGGCGACCTCTAACGGTCCAGTCAACACCAAAACCTACAGGTATGCGAACACTCATATTTGAAGACACTAATTTAGTTCCTTCTTCAACCATATATACTGTGTCTACATATGAACCCATTTTCACTTTGGTATTCACCATCCATAAACTTAATCCACCGAGACCATAGAATGCAAAATAGTCGTCGGCATCAGAACCGAGGAAATAACGGCGGTAATCACCATCAATGGTAATTACATTTGAAGTGAGTGTAGATTCGATGGTATCAGTAACATCGGCTGCTGTATCCACAACGATAATATCTACTTTAGAAGAACCCAATAAGTTATAACCACCACCAAAGGTTACCATGTTATGATCGTAATCGCCGAAGTGCCAGGCAGCTTTTGCATTAATACCTTCACCTACCAGGTTTTTAGTGAAAAATACGCCTCCATCGGTCATCAGCCATAACTGGGCAGACGCAGATTGGAATGCAAATAATCCTGTCAGAGTAGCGCAAATGGCAAAGATTAATTTTCTCATATGGGTGTTGTTTGACATTCCCCGCCCATGGGAGACGGCAGAATAAGCACAAAATAAAGGTTTTTTACCCTATTTGCGAAATTCCCCACCCACAATAAGGGACACTAATGTCCAATCATGCACACAATCAGGCGAATATGTAAATTTGAGCCTATGGCAAAAGATACCATTATCATTACGGATGCCGATGGCGGACTGGGAAGCAGCGTCACTTCTGCCCTGCTTAAAGCCGGCTACATGCTGAGGGCAAGTGCCATGCATGAGGAGGCTGTTGAGCGACTGAAAAGCAGCTATCCGGAGCATTATGGCAATGCGTTAACAGCGGTGATTGCTGATCTTGGGACTGAAGAGGGTGTTAAAGCGCTGCTTGAGGGTATTCCCCAACCGTCGGGACTGGTGCACCTTGCAGGAGGGTACAAGCCCGGGAACGCCGTTTCAGACTATTCAAACGACGATTTCAGTTTTTTAATGAATTTGAATGCAAGGCCAACATTTTTGTTGCTCAAGCATCTCATGCCAAGTTTAAAAGCTTTGGGAAAAGGTTCTATTGTAACTATTG
The DNA here is from genome assembly GCA_019694895.1 of Chitinophagales bacterium. GTDB lineage: Bacteria > Bacteroidota > Bacteroidia > Chitinophagales > BACL12 > UBA7236. Next base: position 3,421 of record JAIBBA010000081.1, on the reverse strand, counting down.
GTGCCAAGCCCGCACTACATCCTGTTGCGGCTAATGCTGTGTATACTGCCAGCAAAAGTGCCGTAATTGCATTAACAATGGCGGCTGCGGAAGAAGGAAGACCTTTTAATGTGCGTGCCAATTGCATCATTCCGGCTGCTTTGCAAACGCCCGGAAATTTAAGTTGGGCCTCTAAAGAACAGTTTGAAACATTCACCCCATTGCAAGATATTGCAGATACTATTTTATTCCTGATGTCGGATGAGGGACGCGGAATTACCGGCACAACCATACCGATGTATCATAAAATTGCTACATAATTTTTTCATCATTGTTTATTCCTTTTTATGCTTAAAGACTTACACCCTGAACAACTGTTTTTTTTCGACATTGAAACAGTTCCCGGTGCAGCCGATTATAATGAGCTGGCTCCGGACTTACAACAATTATTTGAACGCAAGGTTGGCCGACAAAGAAATGAAGATGAGGACCCCGCGGAGTTCTATTTTTCACGCGCCGGAATACTTGCCGAATTTGGAAAGGTAATCTGCATCTCATGCGGATATCTTCAGAAAAAAGAAAATGAATATCACCTCAAAATAAAAACGTTTTATGGTGATGACGAAAAGTCACTGCTGGAAGAATTTACGCAAACATTGCTGAATATTTCTTCCAAAGGCTATCAATTATGCGGACATAATATTCGCGAATTTGACGTGCCATGGCTTTGCAGAAGAATGCTTATCAATGGTTTAATATTGCCTCCTGTGCTTGACATTTATGGCAAGAAACCATGGGAGGTCAACCATGTGGATACACTGGATCTGTGGAAGTTTGGCGATTATAAACATTACACCTCACTCAATTTGCTGGCGACAATACTCGGTGTACCAACTCCAAAAGATGATATCGACGGAAGCATGGTTGCCGAAGTATATTATAAGCAACACGATCTGAATCGCATAGCTGTTTATTGCAGTAAAGATGTTGTTGCCGTTGCCCAGGTAATTATGAAACTCAAAGGTTTACCACTCATCAAAAGCGAAAATATCAGCGGCATTTAAAAAATACGGGGCGATGTGCCATCAAGTACATCGCCCCGTTACATACCTCAGAACAGACTACGCCGACGCCTATTTGATCTCAATCTTTTTGGCGTCGATTTTAACAGGTTCTTTTTTTGGAAGAACAATATGGAGGACACCGTTTTTGTACTCGCCGCCGATGTCGACATCTTTAACATTTTCAGGAAGTGTGAACATGCGGCTGAAGGATGCTACGCTGAATTCTTTGCGCGTATAATTTTTCTTCACCTCTTCTTTGTTTTCTTCCCTTTCGGCAGAGATGTGCAACATGCCATCTTTTACCTCTACTTTAAAATCTTCTTTTTTCATTCCCGGAACAGCCACTTCTACTTCGAAGTGATCTGCACTCTCCACAATATTTACAGCAGGCATTCTTTCAACATTGAAAAAATCATCCTCAAATAATTTATCGGCATTGAAAAAATCGCTGAGAAATTTATTGCTGAATGGAGAGCTCCAGCCTTTTTTTACCAGTGTCATAACTCAGTTTTTAAGTGGTGAACTGAATATTGTTGACATTGCAATTATACCCACATAAACGAAGCAAAAACAGTGATGTTGGTTACCGAAAATTGAAATTGTAATCAATTAGTCGCCCGGTAATCCCCGTCACCCTCGGCAAAGAGCATCTTAAACCGTATTTTTGCCCATAGGGTATGCGCAGTTTTCTTGCCATGACATTCATGCTTTTCCTTGCCTGTCCGGTGTTTGCCGGCTCAGATTCATTGCATGCGCATATTGCTCTCCCATTACCCGACAAGGGCATTGATGACCCTATTCCACAGGGTGATTTTGAGGTATTGGTTATTCCATTAAAACGCGTTCAAAATCTTTATATGGTAGAGGCAAAGGTGGATAGCGTTGTAGGCAATTTCATTCTCGATACCGGAGCCCCGCATTTAGTGCTGAACAAAACATATTTCAATACCGGAAAATCAGCACCGGGTTCTACACAATACGGAATTACAGGAGGTGGAAATTCAGTGATGAATACTACTATCGACACCCTAAAGGTCAGTGAGCTGTTTTACACGCGTGTTGATGCGGATATCGTTAACCTCGGACATCTTGAAAATGCCCGTGGGGTGAAGATTCTAGGTCTATTAGGCACTTCCTTATTCAGCCGGATAGAAATGGAGATTGATATGAAAAACGACCTGCTCTATCTGTACAAAACCGATGAAAAAGGTGAACGCCTCATCCCCAATAATCACACTACGCCACCCGACATGCAAATGCCACTTGATATCGTCAATGATGTGTTATTTATTGAAGGTCGCATTGCCAATAAAAAATTGCGATTTTGCCTGGATACCGGTGCGGAACGAAATGTGCTCAGCAATACAGTAAGTAACAAGATAATAAGCCGATTTACCCTTACCAAAAGCAGCAACCTGGCAGGCTCGGGCAACAGCGGACAAGTAGTGCTGAACGGAGTGATTGATTCTGTTGTTACAGAAGGGGTGTCTTTTACGGATATGCCATTCATTCTAACCAACCTTAGCTACCTTGAACTCGTATATGGTACTACGGTTAATGGAGTACTGGGTTACGACTACCTGTCGAAAGGGTATGCCGTTATCAATATGCAGAAAAAACTTTTTTCCATGTATTTTTATAAACCGGAGGAAGATGATGAACCATAATTTGTCGAGGATATTAATCTTTCTGATGCTGCTTTTTCCAACAGTATCAAATGCACAATTTGCAGGCAGTACTGTGCAGGTAAAAGGCGATATGATCATTATTCGCATTGATCAGAAAAACAATGATTATAACAATGTGATGCTGTATTTCGGTTTAAATGAAGATAGTTTATTCGAATATGGCAATATTGGACCTCTTGCAGCTCAAGGATGGGAATTATTGGACTTGACTAAAAGAACAGCAAAAATAGGTCGATTGATTACCTCATCAAGCAGTGATATTTATTGGGGCAATCAACCCTTTGTTATCAATTTTCCGGATGTGAGTAATACAATGCCCGGCTATCCGGGTGATGTGGTGTATGGCGCTAATTCCTTTATCCATAAACCAAGTGTGTTTGAAGACCATTCAGGCAATACTGTATTTTATCTTCCTCAACATCTAAATGCTTCAACGGTATATCTCAGTGGCAATTTCAACGACTGGAGCACCGGTGGAACACCAATGACGAAAACAGATTCCGGTTGGATGTATTCCATGAAATTGGAACCCGGAAAATATTTCTACAAGTTTATTATTGATGGAAACTGGATACATGATGTAAACAATGCACTCCGCGAAAGCGATGGTCACGATGGATTTAATAGTGCGTATTATGTAAATAATACCGTGATCAGATTAAAAGGATTTACAGATAAAAAAGATATCAT
>JAIBBA010000208.1 GCA_019694895.1 Chitinophagales bacterium | reverse complement strand
GCAAATAAATAAACTTCATGAGATCCGGCAGAAACAGCATTATCGGCATAACAATTTTGATGTTGACCTTGGTTTCAACAGCATTATTGTCGTGCGAAAAAGAATATCAGTGCGACTGCTATCAGGATGTGATGGGTATCGATACTACATATTCATTGGTTGGTCACGGTCGCGACGCGCAGGATGTGTGTAATGCATTCGACTCCGAGACAACTGAATTCGGCATCACCAAAACCGTAGACTGCGAACCATATTGATCATGCCTGCTGTTGCCAAACATATTGCCCGCATACTTATTGGCATCACATTCATTACATCCGCCGTACTGAAAATGATCGGGGTGGATGCTTTTGAAGTGTATGTATTTTCTACCGGTTGGTTCGGACTGCCATTTGCAACCATACTTGCACGTCTCATCATTTCTGTTGAAGGCATGTTGGGTTTGTTGCTTCTATTGCAATACAGGTATGATGTTGTTAAAAAAATCACCACAGGCACACTCGCTGTATTCAGCATTTATCTCATTTATTTAATTTCTGCAGGTCGCACGGAAAATTGTCAGTGTTTTGGTACGATGATCAGCCTTACACCAATCGAATCATTGGTGAAAAATCTGGCTCTATTTGTTTTATTATTTATTTCTTGGAAATGTCCTGTGATTAAAATTCCACAACAAGCAAGTATTGCATTATTTGTTATCGTATTCACATTGGTATTACCTTCATTTATATCACCTCCGGATTTTATTGTTAAGTATCCCGATATGCCCGAGAGCACGCTCCAAATTGCAGAGAAACGGATAGCTAATAATCCTGTGATGCAGGCAAATCAGGTTACTGAAGGGAAAAAACTTGTTTGCATGTTCAGCACGCATTGTTCATATTGTAAACATGCAGCGGAGAAAGTTTCCATCATTGCTGAAAGATTAAATTTAGACGATGAAGTAGTCTATGTTTTCACAGGAGATGAGCAGGAGCTACCACAATTCTGGCAAGAAAGCAGATCAAATCAATTTCATTATTTCTTCCTCCCCATGCGCAACTTTTTTGAAATTGCGGGACCTTCTGTTCCGAGTATTTATTTAGTGGATGGCGGTAAAGTGACTACGCATTTCCACTATCGCAACATAGATGAAACGGCAATAAAATCTTTTTTTGAATGACCATGAAACGCACTTTCTTTTTCCTTACTATTTTTTTCATCACCTATAGCATCAGTGCACAATCGCTGCGATGCACGGCAGATAGTTTACTGGCACCTTTTTACCATGGTGTTGCATCCGGCGATCCTACCGACCACAGTGTGTTGTTGTGGACGCGCATCACCACAGATTCTGTTTCGCCGGAAATATCCTGGCGTGTGGCTACCGATACTTTATTTACAGATATAATCGCAAACGGCACAACCATCACTAATATTGATTCGGATTATTGCGTGCATGTAAATGTTAGCGGATTATTACCTTACACAACGTATTACTATCAATTTACTTATGGTGGATTTCATTCGCTCACAGGAAGAACACGCACGCTGCCGGTTGGTGATATCGACAGTCTGCGATTTGCGGTGATCAGTTGTGCGAGTCTGAATGCCGGATATTTTAACGTGTATGACATCATCACACATCGCAATGATTTTGATGCAGTAATATTTCTTGGTGATTACATTTATGAGTATGAAACAACAGGTTATGCCTACAATCCTGCTGTCGACAGGCCCTACGATCCCGAAGAAGAGATCATAGACCTGAGTGATTACCGCACACGACATTCGCAATATAAGCTGGATGATGAGCTGCGTGTGCTGCATCAGAATTTTCCGTTCATCTGCTTGTGGGATGATCATGAATTTGCCGACAATGCATGGAATTACGGTGCAGAAAATCATCAGCCTGTTTCGGAGGGCGATTGGTTAACTCGTGTAGCTGCAGCCGAAGAAGCATATTTCGATTGGATGCCGGTGCAGAAAAATAATGATACTATTTTTCCATTTACCACCTATCGCTCATTTGCATTGGGTGATCTGATGGATCTCTGGGTGCTCGACACACGCATCGACGATCGCGATAAGCAGGTGAGTTATTTTGATTTCGATTGGGATGATTCATCGCGACATATCATCAGTTTGACACAGCGCAATTGGTTATTCGATGGATTGAAGAATTCGGATGCGCAGTGGAAGGTGATCGGTCAGCAGGTAATGGTATCGCCGCTGACAGCATTGGGGGTGCCTATCAATGATGATCAATGGGATGGCTATCCGAAGGATCAGGAGGCATTGTTGCAATTTTTGCGTGATTCCATTCCGAATAATAAGGTGATTTTAACAGGTGATATTCACTCTTCCTGGGCGAATGATGTGGCTACACCAAGTTATGATGCGGGAACGCATGAGGGAAGTGCTGCTGTTGAATTTGTGGGACCGAGTGTTACATCGCCAAGCATGGACCTTGGATGGGCAGAGGATGTGATCATGTCGATGAATGAGCATATTAAATACATCGACATTGAACATCGCGGATTTTTGATGTTGGATGTAACGAAGGAAAAGGTGCAGGGTGATTATTATTTCATCAATAATATCGAAACGCCTGATACACTATATAATTATGATGATAGTTGGATGATATTGAATGGGAATAACTGGTTGTATCATGCAGATACGGCAACGGTGCGTGCGATGGATCGTATGGTTCCATTGGCACCTGCTTGTCCTGCTGCACCTGATACGGCTACAGTAAATATTATCGCACCGGATGTGGTGATATTGGGGGTGTATCCAAATCCTGTGCATGAGGAGTTGACGGTGCAATTTTCGTTGCAACAACGATCAACCATGTTGCTCACGATTCGTGATATGCAAAAGCAGGTGATAAGGCATGAAGTAATTACTGCAGATGCGGGATTACATGTGATAAAATTATCAGTAGATAAATTATCATCAGGCACCTACTTCCTGGAACTAACACAAGGGGAGCAATCGCTGGTAAGGACTTTTGTTAAGCGATAGGGATTATTCTATTTGTTTTTCACGCAGAGGCGCAGAGTCGCAGAGGTTTGAATACATGTATTCCCACATTCTCACATTCCCACATTCCCACATTCTCACATTATCTCCATGCTTTCCGCTACCACTTCTTTCACTTCAGGAACCATACGCTTGAGCAAGCCTTCGATGCCTGATTTTAGTGTAACAGTTGATGATGGGCATCCACTGCAAGATCCTTGCATGATTAATGTAACGATGCCATTATCAAATGATTTAAATTGGATAGCGCCGCCGTCCATTTCAACTGCAGGTTTTACATATTGATCGAGCATTTGGCGGATCTTGGCAACAACAGCATCGCCGTCCATTTCGCCGCTGATATTGTCGATTTCAGGAATTTCACCAACAACGGTATTTCCTTCAGAAACAAAATTTTTGATAAACTCGCTCACTTTTGATTTCACTTCATACCAATCAACCTCGCCCTGTTTGCGTACGGTAACGAAGTTGTTCATGATGAATACGCCCTTAGCAAAGTCGAACTCGTTGAAAATAGCTTCTGCCAAAGGGGCGTAGCTTACGTCATCACCGCGCTCGAAGTCGACACTGCGGCCGGTGAGGAGCATTTTGTTCATGACGAATTTGAGGGAATCCGGGTTTGGTGTTGCCTCGGTATATATGCTGATGATGAAATTGCTCATGTTATAGTCTTTGAGTATGCAAAGGTAAGAACCATTTGGATAGGGAATAAGTTTGTTAAACTGAAAAAAAATGCGGGGTTCACGCAGAGCCGCAGAGACCTTTAGACCTTAAACAGGTCTTTTTCATCTAGAATGTTAGTTTTAAAGAAGGAAAGTGGGGTGAACTCTGCAGAGACGTAGACTCAAGGTCTATTCCGCGTATTAGTCCCCACTCTCC
>JAIBBA010000207.1 GCA_019694895.1 Chitinophagales bacterium | reverse complement strand
TTAAATTTACCTTACCAAATTGTAACATTTACATGAAGAAAATACTCCTCCTTGTTTATCTGTCAGGCATCATATGTGCCATGCAAGCGCAAATAGTGATCAATGAATACTCAGCTTCCAACTGGAAACAATTTGTCGATAATCATAATGATTATGAAGACTGGATAGAGATTTATAATGCCGGTGATATGATACTAAATATCGGCGGATATCATATAAGTGATAATGCGGATAATATCACAAAGTGGACATTCCCTTCGCCAACTTACATCACACCACATGGCTTTATCAGATTGTGGTGTTCAGGAAGGGATACCATCCAAGGCGATAATTATCACCTGAATTTTAAACTTACGCAAACAAAAAATTCTCCGGATCAAATTATCGTTAGCAATGCCGCAGGTGCAATTCTGGATTCGCTGACAATTCAATTAACACTAACGCATCATTCACGCGCAAGATCAACTGATGGTGCTACTGAATGGAAAATTTGTACCGCCCCGACTCCAAACGCTTCGAATAACACAACTGTCATGTACAATGCTTATACATCCCGACCCGATTTCAGTATTGCGGGTGGTTTGTTTGATGCACCTTTAATGGTTGGTATTAGTCCGCCGGATGTAAACTGCACCATTCATTATACCCTCGATGGAACAGAACCAAAGCAAGATGATCCTGTGTATACCGACAGTATTTTCATTGCATCAACAACCGTTTTGAAAGCAAGATCTTTCAGTTCTGATCCTGATATTTTGCCGGGGAAATTGGAATTCATGACATATTTTGTAAATGTACATCATACACTTCCTATTGTTTCAATTGCAGGTGATACCCTACTTGAATTAGCAAATGGCGATGCAGACCTTGAACCTATCGGATCTATTGAGGTGTTTGGTGTAGATGGTGATAGTAAAACGCGCTCGTATGGTGAATTAAATTCACACGGACAGGATTCATGGGCAAATGATCAGCGCAGTATCGATTGGGTGAGTAGAGATGAATTCGGATATAGTCGCGCATTAAAAGAGAAATTTTTCGCGCAATCTGATCGTGAAGATTTTCAGCGAATGATTTTTCGCGCAGCAGGTGATGATAACTATCCTGCTGCACATCACACTGCAAATTTAGGAAGTACTCATCTTAGAGATGACTATATACAAATGCTGGCCAAAGAAGATAATTTAGATCTTGATGTGCGCACATCGGCAAGATGTATCGTGTATTTGAATGGGCAATACTGGGGTGTATATTCTTTCAGAGAAAAAACCGACGATCATGATTTCACTGACTTTTATTACAACCAGGGAAAATATGATATTCAATATCAAATGACCTGGGGAAATACCTGGAGTGAATATGGTGGTTCTGCAACTATCAACGCATGGCAAGACCTCCGCGATCTTGCCGAATTGCAGGATTTATCATTAGATACAAATTATCATGAAATAACGGAACTGCTTGATATCACTAGTTTGGTAGATTATTTCTGCGTAAACACCTCCGCCGTTTGCAAAGATTGGTTGGTATATAATACGGCAGTTTGGCGTGGATTTAATCCGGAAGGAACACACCATAAATGGGGATACACCTTATGGGACCTCGACGCCACTTTCGGCTTTTATATCAATTATTCCGGAGTGCCCGACATTGGTCCTACCGCTGAACCTTGCGATATCGTTGATTACGATCCTGATTTTTTCCCTCCGGCACAATTCGATGGCAAAGGGCATGTGCGATTGCTTGAAGATTTACGTGAAAACGCAGAATTTGAGCAATTTTATCTTTCACGATATACAGATTTATACAATACTACCTTCAACTGCGAAAATATGCTGTTTAAGCTCGATAGCATGATCGCCATTATTGAACCTGAAATGGAAATGCATGCCAACCGATGGTATGGCACTTATGATGAATGGTACTCGAATTATCAGGATTTGCGAACCTGGATTTCTATGCGTTGCGAAGATTTGTATACCGGTATGTCAACATGCTATTCCTTGACCGGACCTTACGAGGTAACATTTAATGTTGAACCCGCAGAGGCCGGATATTTGAAGGTAAATACTTTAGAACATCATGTTCTTCCTTGGCAAGGCACTTATTTTGGTGGCATGGAGAATAAAATTATCGCGTATGCCAACGATCCTGATATTTGGGCATTTGATCATTGGGAAGCCGGAACCACAACATTCAGCACAACATGGGATTCTACCATGGCAACACTGACATCTGATGATAATATCACAGCAGTCTTCCGTCTTAAAACTGATATCAATGATAATGAGCAAATGGCTTTCGCTGTTTATCCGACAATATTTGAGGATGCGTTGATGTTGAATTATACATCCACAGATGGCAGCGATGTTACATTTACAATGTACGACACACATGGTCGATTTGTGGCTTCTAAAATATTTGCCGCTCCAACCCCCGGCGGATATGCTGAATCCTGGGATGTATCATCACTGCAATTACCCGCAGGTTTATACCTCATAGAATGTGTTTCCGGAGATCAGAGGGGAAGTGTGAAGGTGATTAAGCAGTGATTCCTATGTGGTTGCGGACTGTTTAAATAATAAATATTGGGATATTTCATATCTCACTTGTTGACATGTGAAATAACAATATATCAACTTTCACCCTTTTCAATAAAAAAATTACAAAAAAATTAGGAAATATTGAAATAATTTCAAAATTTTGATACCAGAACCTACTTTATGCAGCTAGATGACCTGGATTATCAAATATTGGAACAACTCATTCATGACGGCAGAAAGTCGTTTACCGACATTGCCGATGAACTAAGCGTATCTGTCGGCACAGTGCGCAACCGTTATAACACCTTTATCGAAAACGGATTACTCAACATTATTGGCAGAGTGCATCCCGAAAAGATCGGCTTTAATACCTATGCACAGATTCTTATAAAGGTGCGTCCCGTTGAAAAGATTTCTGCTGTGGCAGATAATATTTCACAACTGCCTGAAGTGTCATTTCTTGCCATGACCACAGGTGCCTACGACCTGGAGGTGAATGTGATGTGTCGTAATAATGAACATCTCGTAGAATTGATGACAAACCATATCACTAAAATGGATGGCATCTTCGAAAGTTCGACGAATATTTATTTCAAAGTATATAAATACGCACAACCTGATTTGTATCTCTTAAGGAGAGAGGGTAGTGCTATTGATATAAATAATGAAAAATAGGATCGCGAATTTCAACGGATTATAAACATACAAACCCAAACCCTAATCATGCATAAACCCACTACCCAATTCAAATTTGTATTGGTCATTGCCTGCTGGTGTATTGCGTTTCAATTGCATGCGCAGACCATTATCACCGGCGTAGTGCGTGATTCCTCTACAAATGAGACTCTGATCGGAGCAAACGTGAGACTCGTTTCAGATCCTTCAGTCGGTACATCCACTGATCTTGACGGAGCATTCACGCTTTCTCTGCAAGCGTCTTCCGGTGCATTGAAAATATCCTTTGTCGGATATAATGAACAAACAATTTCTTTCAATGGTTCTGGTACATTGAATGTGCTTTTATCGTCGGAACATATTCTCGAAGAGATCGTAGTTGTCGGATATGGCACACAGAAAAAAAGTGATGTCACCGGATCTATTTCTTCTACCCGCAATGAGGATTTCCGCGATCAGCCAATTTCAAATGTAGCCGGAAGTATCCAAGGAAAAGTAAGCGGTATTGATATTCGCAACGCTTCCGGAACGCCGGGAGCAGGATTGCTGGTGAGTGTACGCGGTCAATACAATCCGCTGTATGTTGTCGATGGAATTCCGATGATAAGCGAAAGCAATTCAAGTATTTCTACTTCATTTGATTTACAGGGAAACAGCGTAGGCGCAGGACAGAATATTTCATCGATATCAGATATTAATCCCGACGATAT
>JAIBBA010000206.1 GCA_019694895.1 Chitinophagales bacterium | reverse complement strand
CCAACGCTTCTTCAGTCAATTGCAATGGTTTGAATGGATCAATCATCACGGCTAATTCTTTAGTTTCTTTTTTGCCTATGCTGCCTTCATAAGTACCGGGATGCGGACCATGCGGTATACCTCCTGGATGTAACGTGATTTGTCCGCGCTCCACACTCTTGCGACTCATAAAATCTCCATCGACATAATACAATATTTCGTCGCTATCGATATTGCTGTGATTATATGGAGCAGGAATTGCCAGCGGATGATAATCATACATGCGCGGAACAAAACTGCAAACAACAAAATTTCTTGCTTCAAAAGTTTGATGAACCGGAGGTGGCTGATGTACGCGTCCTGTTATTGGTTCAAAATTGTGAATAGAAAAGGCCCAAGGATACACATATCCATCCCATCCGATCAAATCAAAAGGATGGTTGGCATAATGATAGGGATAAATAATTCCCTGCTTTTTTATTTTAAAATAAAAATCGCCCTGTTGATCATACGTTTGCAAATTGACAGGTGTCTTGATGTCGCGCTCACAAAATGGCGCATGCTCCATTAATTGACCAACTTTGTTAAGGTACCGCTTCGGAAATTCGATAGGCGAAAAACTTTCAACTATTAATAATCTGTTTTGCTCAGTATCGAAACTTATCTGATAGAGTGTTCCGCGAGGGATAATTATGTAATCGCCATACTCAAATGCAATTTCGCCATATGCAGTATGTAATTTGCCGGTTCCCTCATGTATGAAAAGCATTTCATCGGCATCTACATTCTTGTAAAAATAATCAGTCATACTCTTTTTAGGAGCGGCGAGTGAAATATGTAAATCGCTATTTACTAACACGGCCTTTCTGCTCTCTAAAAAATCGTCAACAGGTGCAATTTTAAACCCTTTCAAAGAGCGATGCTTTAATTGACGACTCAGCACCACTTTTGGCTCGACACTGTATGCCTCACCTACCTGCTTTATCTTGGTTGGAGGATATAGATGATACAGTAATGAATAAGTATTGCTGAAGCCTTCGGTTGAAAACAACTCCTCATGATATAAGCTTCCGTCAGGCTGTCGATACTGGGTATGGCGCTTTTGAGGCACCTGTCCCATTTTATGGTAAAATGGCATGGTATTCCTGTTAAGTATGCTCCGTAAAATTACAAAATAATCATCCCGCGCGCGGTGACTTTTGTCAACCTACGGTGGGTTCTGACAATTATCTGAGAAAGTATATTAGACTTAAATACCTCTGCGTTTGATTTCCTTATGAATCAGGGAAAGTTCCCTGCTCATTTGACCGCTTACGGATTTGTTTTCCTGGGCTCTTCTAATCAAATATGGGATTACATCCTTGACAGGACCATAAGGCAGGTATTTCGCTACATTGTAGCCTGATTTTGCCAGGTTGTAAGTGATCTGGTCGCTCATACCAAACAACTGCGAAAACCAAATATGTGGATGATTGTGCGCTATTCCACGGTCGTTTAGGGCATTTGCCAATAGCAAACTGCTGTTTTCATTGTGTGTGGCAGCACATAAGGCGATTTTATCAATATGATCGAGCGAAAATTGAATAACGGCGTCGTAATCGCGGTCAGTGGCAGCCTTATCGGGTTGAATAGGATCCTGATAACCCAGTTCCTGAGCCCTTTTGCGCTCCTTGTCCATATACGCGCCTCGAACAGGTTTCAAACCCAGAATATAACCATGTTGAACGGCGTCTTCCAATGACCGCTTGCTAAATGCAAGTCTGTCGTGGCGATACATCTGCGGAGTGCTGAAAATAACGGCTTTTTGCTTGTTAAATCGACGCATCAATTCAAAGGTCAGGTCATCTATGGCATCTTGAATCCAGCTTTCTTCCGCATCTACGAATAGTCCAATACCGGCATCGGCAGCAGCACCGGCAATGGCAAACATGCGTCCGTAAAGGGCATCTTTTTCCTTCTGCTCTGCAGTTGTCAACTCGACCCTCGAATTCAACTTCTCAAGGGTAGCAAATGCAGTCAGACCGGTAACCTTGCAACTGATGAATGGAATGTTTTTCTTGCCTGCTGCAAATTGGATGATATGGATAAGCTCATTCTTGGTGCGCTCAAATTCCGCTTCAGACTCCTTTCCTTCAACACCATAATCAATGATTGCTCCTATGCCAAAACGCTCTAATTCGCTGAGCACGAGCTTGGTTTCTTCTAAGGTCTCTCCTCCGCAAAATTGCTCATAAACGGTCTTTTTGATGGCCCATTTTACCGGCAAATGCATTTTTATCGATAATGATGCCAGGGAGGTGAGTACATTCGTAGCAGCAGGATTGTTCATGAGCCTGAACAACTGATATTCCCATTTTAATGCCTTGTCTGTCCGGCCTGAAAATGCAGTAGCCGTATCGTTAAAGTCAACACGCGGTGCGGGTTCCAAAATATGATGAATTTGTGCAAATATACGTGGTTGTATATTTTTATGGGATGACTAATGTTTATTTATATAAAATCGTCTTAGGGGGTGTAAGAAAACACCTCGTATGTCTTAGTCTCATCGTTTCCGGTTGCCTTGGAGCGAAAGCGCAAAACTATATTTCCTATTTTACCGGTGATACTACTGATGTAGAAACAATACCAACTGCAGGTACAGTGCTGATGGGTGGAGCAACAGAAAACGATAATGCAATGCGATGGTTCCTCGAACGTGCCGGTGGTGGCGATGTGGTTGTGTTGCGCACTACCGGTGATGATGGCTATAATGATTATTTCTATTCAGATCTTGGGGTTATTGTTAACTCTGTTGAAACTATTATATGCAACGATGCAGCTTCAGGCGCCGATCCATATGTAATCCATCAAGTAGAAAATGCAGAAGCATTATGGTTCGCAGGCGGTGATCAATGGGATTATATTCAATATTGGAGGAATACACCATTGGAAGATGTATTTAATGTCCTTATCAACGATAAAAAAATCCCAATCGGCGGAACAAGTGCCGGTTGTGCCATTCAAGGAGAAGCATATTTTTCCGCAGAAAATGGGACCATTACATCAACACAAGCATTACACGATCCATACCATAATTTAATGACATTAGGATATAGCGATTTTATCGACAACCCTGGCACAAAACAAATTATAACGGATACACATTACGACAACCCGGACAGACGCGGTCGTCATATCGCTTTTCTTGCGCGATTATATCAAGAAACTGGTGTGCCATATTATGGTATCGGCGTTGAAGAATATACCGCTGTTTGTATTGATGAAAACAATATTGCACATGTGTTTGGCAGTTATCCCTATTATGATGATTATGCATATTTCTTGCAAGTAAATTGTGTGGAACCGAATACACCGGAAACTTGTGTAGATGGTTCTTTGCTCACATGGGACAGAAGTAGTGCTGCTGTGAAAGTTATAAAAATGGCGGGAATGGATTTTGGGGAAGGAAGTGTTGATCTGAACGACTGGAAAACTGCAGTGGGAGCGGATTTTCAGTGGGAGGACTGGTCGGTTGACAATGCGATATTCAGTGCATTGGAAATGACATCGCCGATAAATTGCGATACGTTGTTGACGGTGGAAAATAATATCCTGAAAAATGTGGTAATATATCCGAATCCTGCTACAGACCATATATCCTTACAAAATACCGGCAGCGATTTTGATTATCGTATTCTTAATATTTCCGGAGATTGCATATTTAAAGGAACTATGAATTCAAATGATCAGATTAATGTTAGAGACATACCTGCGGGACTTTATGTAATTGAAATACGAAGTGATAATTATTTAGATTATCAATCTTTTCTGAAGCACTAAATTCCGGGATTCATCTTATTAATTGTAAAGCACCGTATTTTTCTACCGATTTTTCTGAGATATTGGTGGTGTATCTGATTACATACATATAAAGACCAATTTCTGCATCCTTTCCGTTTACGGTTCCATCCCATCCGT
>JAIBBA010000205.1 GCA_019694895.1 Chitinophagales bacterium | reverse complement strand
CGGAAGTAATTATACAGAATTAATGCAAGCCTGGCGCAATCTATGTTCAGTTAAAGGTTTCCGGGGACCAAACAACAATCTAACAATAAGCCAAGCTGATTCCATTAATTTGCCCTAAATCAAATACTATCCCTCTCTTTCAATATCGTAATAGTATCACCAAGTAATGGAAAATATGGAGATTCGGATATAGAATCGGACGTGGAATTGTATTTAAGCAGAGAATCTATATTTATTGATTTAAAATGATAATCCCTATCAGGACTCCAGTCTTTTTGGATAATGAGATTAAAAATGAGGAGTCCGACAACAAATATCAAATTCGCTACCCTTCGATCATTTCTATTGCTGTTGTCGACCGGACCGCGATCATACGTTGAAGAGCCGGTGCGTTGCGAAGTCGATTGACTGTTGGGTCGGCCATGCATAGGTCCTGCATGCTGGTAGTGATATGTGATATAATCATAGGATGCTCGTTTGCGAGGATCAGACAATACCTCATAAGCATTCGCCAACTGCTTGAATTTTTCTTCTGCCGATTTATTGCCGGGATTTACATCCGGATGATATTTTTTTGCTAACCGACGGTAGGCCTTTTTTATCTCGTCGGCAGTAGCATGCTTTGAAACTTCTAAAATATCATATAAAGTATTCATGAGGGCTATCAGGGTATAAAAATAAAAAAAGCCGACATACTCGCGTACATCGGCTTAACCTCTGCCTGTAATAAAAATTGTTTATACCGTTTGTGGTTCAGGGATGGCACTGATATAGCCATCTTCCGCCAGCATGCGTCCTGTTTCCCGGTATGCTTCGATTTCTGCAGGTTGAAAAGTACCAAGACCATCAACATATCTGTTATACATGCAGAAAGCAGCAGCAATCAATACCGTGTCGTGAATTTCTAATTCAGTAGCACCATGTTGTTTTGCGTTATCAATATCCTGCTGTGCAACAAGTTTTCCATCCATTTGCACTTTTTCAGCAATCGCTAACAAGGACTTTAATTTATCGGAAATATCTGCACGGTGATAATCTTCAAGCACCTGATACACCAATCCGATATTACCATTCAAATGATGCGCCGCAGAGGCCCCATGTGAACGGTAACAAAATAATGTCTTATTGCGATACGAAGTAAAAGCAGCAATCAATTCGCGCTCGCCGCTTGAAAGTGAATGTGGACCTCGCAACAGCACTTCCACTAATTCATTCATTGGTTTGGCGGTTTCGGGACGGAACATCATAGGTCCGATAATACCCGGTACGCCTTCGGGTAGAGTAATGTATGCCATAGTTGTTTTTCTTTGAACGGATGAAAATATTCCAACTCCATTGATGCTGCCAAACCATTTACACTATGTTTAATTGTTTCAAACTACTTTAACAAAATTTACACTTCGTTTAGTTAATAAATCACATATCGGCACCGGATGCATGATTGGTTTTAGTATCTAGAATTTGTATCAGGTATCAGGTATCAAGTATCAGGTAAAATTCACGACTCACCATTCACCACTCACCCACTCACCCACTCACCACTCACCATTCACCACTCACCATTGGTAGTGAGTAGTGGGTATTGAGTTGTGAGACAAATGCAAGAACCCTGTGGGCGTCAGGAAGTTGTCTACCGTAGGCAGACCGTTTTGAATAAAACAAATAGCCTACCCCGAATTGTAAATTTTCGTAATGCAACAGAGAAAATTGTCTACTTCCGGGGCAACTACAAAGCTTAATCTATAATGACATCTCTACCCAAACCCTGAAGTAGAAAAAATATTCCGCTTCGCTGCATATTTTGTCACTTCAGGGCAGGCCCTTGAAATTGATCATAGCGCTCTGCCTTCGGCAGAGCATTTAATTTCACCACTCACCCACTGACCCACTCACCCACTCACCCCTCTCTCCTTTCTCCTCTCTCCTCTCTCCTATTTTATTATTTTTACTCCATGAAACGCTCACTCCCCTTTCTCCTCCTCCCCCTCATGTGGGTTTTGGCCGGCTGTCCTGTGTCTGTGGATTACCCTTTAGGGTATCAGGATAAGGACAAAATCGATAACGCCCTCATCGGAACCTGGGCAGCAGCTGATACTTCAGCAGAAGTGCAGGAGGTTAAAATATCAAAAATTGACGAGTTCACACTCGCAGTAGAAGTAACCAAACGCGGATCAATGTATGTTGAGGAAACGGACTTCTTTAAAGGATGGTGCACTACTATCAACAATCAGAAATTCGTGTATTTCCAAAATGCCGGCGACAATACCCAAGGCTACTACTCTTATAACTATTGGTTTGAAGGCAAGCAACTCATGACCTCCGATTTCGCACTTAAAGTTGGCGGTGTTGATGCCGTTACATCTATTGAAGCTTATCGCCAGGAGGTAAAAGCCTCCATGGAATATGAAGATTTCAGGGGAACTGTCTTTGCTTATTATAAAACACGCTGATTGTCAATAACTTCTTTGGCAATTTGAAGAATTATATGCTTATTTGTTGCGCCACAAACAGGCGTATCAATGGCTCAACCTGCAATCAAGACTAATTATGGTGCCTTAAGCACCCTTGTTACCGTTTTCTTTTTCTGGGGATTTATTGCATCCGGCAACGGCGTATTTATTCCATTCTGTAAGCATTATTTCCACCTCGATCAGTTTCAAAGTCAGTTGATCGACTTTGCGTTTTATTTTGCTTACTACATTGGTGCATTGTTGTTGTTCTTTTTTAGCACTGCCGGAAATAACGACCTGGTAGCCAAATGGGGCTTTAAAAAGAGTATTATTTACGGATTGCTGTTTTCTTTTCTGGGATCTCTGGCCATGATAGCTGCTGTGAACTTAGGTGGATTTGCAGCCATCCTGATCAGCTTATTTATTGTGGCACTGGGATTTTCTTTGCAACAAACTGCTGCCCAACCTTTCGCCATATCTCTAGGCGATCCGGCAACCGGAAATACGCGTATCACCCTCGGCGGTGGTATTAATTCCTTCGGCACAACCATAGGACCTATCATTGTTGGTTTTGCGCTCTTCGGAACAGCAGCAGTGAGCGATGATATGATCAATAACCTCGGACTTGGTTCGGTTACATTCTTATACGTTGGCATCGGTGCTCTTTTTCTGTTATGTGCTGCATTATTCAGGATGTCGAAAAAAGTGCCTGACGGAAAAATGGAATCGCATATCGAACATGCACACAAGGCATTGACAACTATGATGGTGATCACTGCTGTGATATTCATCATATTCCCAATTGTTTTCGCCAGTTATAATAGTGCTGATGCCGTTAAAGTAGAAGAAATGAAAACTGCAATGGCAGCAATTCCTGAAACCGATACAGCTGCTATCGCTACAGCAAATGCAGCTATTGAAGAATTAAATGCGCCGATAGAACAAAACAGGATGATTTTGTTATCACTGGCCTTAATTTCTGTTGCCGGTATTTTGTTATTCGCAAAATCAAGAGCTACAAAAAATCCAAACGGTTGGGGTGCATTGCAATATCCTCAATTAGTACTGGGCATGCTGGCGATATTTACTTATGTAGGCGTGGAAGTTTCCATCCAGAGTAATCTCGGTGAACTATTGGCACAGAAGGCTTTCGGCGGATACAAAGCATCTGAAACGGCACCATTTATTTCCATTTATTGGGGTAGCTTAATGATAGGCAGATGGGTCGGATCTGTTGCTGTTTTCTCCATGTCTGATGCGCGAAAAAAATTGATGATGATCATAGTTCCTATCATCGCATTTGGTGTCATCATTGGTGTAAATAGCATTGTTGGTCACGACATGAGAATGTTTTATGCCTATATCGTTTGTATCGCTGTTCAAATTGCCGGATTCTTCCTTGGAAAAGATAAGCCTGCTCGCACATTATTAATATTCAGTGTGCTGGGTATCACTTCAATGATTGTCGGATTGATGACTACAGGTAACACAGCAATATTTGC
>JAIBBA010000080.1 GCA_019694895.1 Chitinophagales bacterium | reverse complement strand
ACGCTTGCGAATTATGGTTCTACCTATTTGTCACATCAGTCGCCGATACTTGGTTTCACCGATTATTTCGAATTCAACATCGACAATATTTTACAAAACGATCTAACGAAAGCAGATTTTTACAATTGTATCATATATGGTTCGATAGCAGAAGGCGACGAAATTGTGATAGATACATTATTGACACCAACGGTTTTCAATTTCAACTTTGACCATTGTATCATGCGCACCACCATCGATGAGTCTTTGTTGAATGATACAGGTTGTTTTTACAATCAAGATCCCATCTTTGCCAATATTGAAGAGCGCAACTATTGTCCCACAACCGGTTCGCCTGCGTTGAATGCCGGTATTGATCTTCCCTGGGATCCGGTGCTAATCGACATCAGAGGCGAAGTCAGGCCATTTGCCGGAACGCTTCCCGACATAGGCGCCTACGAAACCACGGCAGAGTAGGGGAATAACTCCATTAGGAATTGTCGTTCCGTTTGGGTAGATTTGATTATTGTTCATACTCAAATACCCTGTTATGCTAACCTTTAATGTAAAACACCAGGAGTCATATTCACGAGGTGAATTATTGCTCCGATCATTTTTTGGATGGTTGTACATCCTTATTCCGCATGGCATTGCCATCATGTTCTATGCCATATGGATTTATATTGCCACTATTCTAGCTTGGTGGATTATTCTTTTCACAGGTAAAACACCGGAATTTTATTACAATGCCATGCTCGGCTTTAATCGTTGGGGATTAAGATTATCGGCACGCATCTGGAATCTTTCAGATGGTTATCCGGCAATAGGTCCGAATGGTAGCGATGACAAGACCGAATTACATTACCCGATGATACATATCGGTCGCGGACAGTTATTGCTGCGTTCTATATTCGGTTTTGTTTATATTATTATTCCACATGTGATCTGTTTGTGGTTTCGCATGATCGCCACTTATTTCCTTGTGTTTTTGGCATGGTGGACCGTGCTTTTCACCGGAAAATATCCTGAGAACTGGCATAAGTTTAATGTAGGTACCCTGCGTTGGCAGATGCGTCTTGGACTATATTATGGTTGGTTGCTCGATAAATATCCTCCATTTTCAGGAGCTCCCGATCAAATGGAAGAGGCCGAAAAACCTATTGATCAAATTTGATTTTAGCATCTAAAAAAGATAAACCGGAGTAGTTATGCTCCGGTTTTTTTTGTGTCTTTATATTTGTAGGATAATTGTTTTCGAATTAGTGTCATGTACGAAGAAGTGCTAAATAAAATGCGAAGGTATTGCGCCTATCAGGAGCGATGCCATGAGGAGGTGCGGACAAAAATCTTGTCGATGAAAGTGTATGGCGATACATTGGAACGCGTGATGGACGCTTTGATACAGGAAGATTTTTTGAATGAAGAGCGCTTTGCCATTGCTTATGCGGGAGGAAAATTCCGCATGAAAAAATGGGGCCGACTCAAAATACTTCGAGAGTTGCAGTTGCGTAAAATCTCCACTTATTGTATCAATAAAGCTATGAAGGAAATTACGGATGAAGCGTATGAGAAAACATTAAAGCAGCTTATACGCCAGGCTAGAAAATCTTATTCAACATACAATACCTTCGAACAGAACCATAAAGTTTCAAAATACCTTATTGCAAAGGGATATGAACCTGCGCTGGTATGGCAATATCTTGGCAAGGATGATCATTAATTAAATGGCGTAGCCTTAACCAAACGAACGAACTCCGCCCGGTAACCATCAATATCTTCACCTTTCGCTTGTTCAGCTATTTTTATTACTTGACTCACATCTCCTTTTCCGCAATATTGTGATTGTTCCAATAGCATGCCATACAATGCCACTGCTGCCGAAAATTGGTAATCAGTACTTGTATTCTCAAAGGCAACACCTGATATTTTTACAGGATATGCAGCTTCAATACTTGTATCGCCATTCGGTTCTTTATATCGCACTTTTACAGTGGCCATTTCACCGTTGAGGGCTTCGGTTGTTAGGTCTGTTTTTTGATATTTTAGTTTAGGTGCGTTTTTCAATAAAGTGTCTTTAGAACCTGCCGGAATTATTTCATATAAAGTGGTCACCGTTTGCCCTGCTCCTAGTTCCCCTGCATCTACTGCATCATCTTCAAAATCCTCATTTTTAAGCACCCTGTTTTCATAACCAATTAACCGATAGGCGGCGGCATACGCAGGATTGAATTCCACTTGCACTTTCATGTCTTTCGCCACGGTATACATGGTAGCGCCAAAAGTTTCAACTAAGAGCTTGTTTGCTTCTTGTATGTTGTCGATATAACCATAATTACCATTTCCTTTATCGGCTAGCAACTCAATTTTGTTGTCCTTTAAGTTGCCCATGCCAAAACCAAGACAGGTAAGAAAAATTCCTTTATCGCGATTAATCATTATCAATTTCTCTAATTCCTCAGGGCTTGAAACGCCTACATTAAAATCGCCATCAGTACACAATATAACGCGATTGTTTCCACTATTAATAAAATTCTTTTCTGCGATATCATAGGCTTTTTGAATGCCTGCGGCACCTGCTGTTGATCCAGAAGCTACAAGACCGTCAATCACCTCGAGTATTTGATCTTTATGTGTGCATTTTGTACTCTGCAATGCAACTTGAACATTAGATGAGTAGGTAACGATGGCCACTCGATCTTCATCGCGCAAATTTCTTACGAGTAATTTCATTGACGATTTTACCAATTGTAATTTATTGGCATCACCCATACTTCCGGAAACATCAATCAGAAATACAAAATTTGTTTGAGGTAAATTTTCCGCTTCTATGGTTTTGCCTTTAAATCCAACATGCAGCAAGCGATGTTCGGGATTCCACGGACAAGGGGCTTCTTCAGTATATACCACATAAGGCTGACCTTCTTCAGGCTTTGGATATTGGTAAGAGAAATAATTTATCATTTCCTCCACGCGCACTGCGTCTGTAGGTGGTAATTCTCCTAAATTCAAATACCGACGAATATTACTATAAGATGCATTGTCGACATCAATAGACATCGTAGTTACAGGATTTTCATTTACAAATTTGAAATTGTTTTCTGGACTCTTATGATATTCTTCGGCTGTTGTAATGGGGACTTGAGACCAGGATTGGGTATTGGTATATCCATTTGCCGGAGATTTACTTTTTCTCCCCTTTTTGCCAATTTTGGTAGTTCCATATGCATAACCAGATATATTATCAGAAGTGATTACAACACTTTCCAAAAGAATTTGCTCAGTCAGAATCTTGTTTTGAACAATTTTTTTGTTGTTCAATTCAACATTGATGGTGTCCGGAAAATAACCGATCATATTGAATACCAGTTGTATACGCTTGTTAAGCATTGAATCCGGAAAGGTCAGGGTGTATAAGCCATTTTCATTGGCAAAAGTGTATTGAGTGACCGGTTGTAAAGTCGTGATAGTAGTGAAACCAACGGGGATTCCCTGGTTGTCGGTTACGGTACCTGTAAGTAGAATCTGTGCAAACAGGCCTTTGCTGAAAAGCAGGAAAAGACCAAGTAGGGTAGTGGCTTTCATGATGTAGGTTTATGTATTAGGAACGAAACTTTTGATAACATGTTTCATTCCTTTTGTTATGAAATTGTCATTTCGCTATAAACTACTGTACATCAGCAGCAAACTCATTCCCAGCATCATCACCATTCTGTAGTTAAGAAAAGAAGCTAGTTTTTCATGTTGCGGTCGAACTACTAAATAACATAATAGTAAACAAACGGCACATGCAACTACCCCCGTCATCAACATAAATTGCCAGCTTGGCCAATGTAGTATGCGAAACATAATACCAATTGCTGCAATCGACATTGCAAGTCCGCAAAGACCGGATATCATTTTCGCAACTGTTGTAAGTGTGTCACCGGTTTGGGCAATTGGCAGATACTGCAAGTTATTATTGATGGCAAGCATGCCGAACATTAAATAAACGAAACTCAAAGTTAATAGGCCGATCATCAAAATCGTATCAGCAAGTTCAATTTCCAGTAGTCTTAAAATCAGTCCCAAAATGACCACTGCAACAGTGACCTGCTCCGCATTTCGTGTAATGTTCTTCATTATTTCTTAAAGATAAAATAAACTGCCAATATCATGCATCCGAATCCCGCTAAATAATTCCAGCGAAAGGTTTCAGTCTTGAATACATATAATGCCATCACCGTAAACACAACCAGTGTGATCACCTCCTGTAATATTTTGAGTTGAAATAAATTGTATGGTCCTCCATAAGTGCTGCTGCCAATCCTGTTCGCAGGAACCTGAAAACAATATTCGAAGAATGCCAGTCCCCATGACAGTAAAATAATCATAAACAACCCGCTGTTTTCAAACCATCCCAGTTTCTTGAATTGTAAATGACCATACCATGCCAGCGTCATAAAAATATTGGAGATGATGAGGAAGATAATAGTGTATAGTGATTTCAAGTTGTTTGATTTTCTGAATAGCTAAGATAGGGTGATAGGGTGAGTGGGTGAGTGGGTCAGTGGGTGAGTGTTGTGTGGGTGAGCGGATTTTTGGGGCTGGTATTGATATTTCATTTCAGGAACTCAAAACATCGTTAGTTTCAGGCGTTTGAAGCGAAGATAGATCAATTGAAATTCTTGATGCCGGATTGTTGGAGGAAGTCGTATTTATACTTGACATAAGGCGTTACATAGGGATATTCGAAACCTTCGAAATAACTCCAATTATACCAGAATCCCTGCATGCCTATCCAGGGAAAATAAACTTCATTATTTGTAAAGCTGATATCGGTATAAAATCCGGGTGCCCAGCAATGAACGATGTGATTGTACCCATGTTTATCAACCACATACCCCAATCCAACTTTAGCATCGTAGTAATCAGTCTCCATCATGAAGTTGATCGATCTGATATGATGCCAGCGATCATAATACGCTTGCGTCCATAGTGAATGATAAGACAACCCGGTATTGAATTCCCGTTCCGCGCTCATATAATCACGCCATATCCCAAAATCAACATCATAGCCAATCGCAAATCCGCCGGCAAAGGTATAGCCGATGGTGAATGCCGGACTGACATAGAAATTATCACTTGATTGCGCAACACCACGGGCAGCATTGATTTCGAGGATCAGAAACAAAATTGCAGTTCGCAAAATTTTGACAATGGACATAGGGGAGATTTGGATTGAGTGCTTTAAAATATGCAGATGCTTTGATCACCAAAATTCCATAATAGGAGAGGAGAGAGGAAAAAGGAGAAAGGAGAAAGGTGAAAGTAGAAAGGTAAAAGGAGAAAGGTGAAAGAAGAAAGTAGAAAGCTGAAAGGAATGGGATTTATTGTCTGTGGGGGGTGATGAATAGGTGCTAACTTTGCTTTTCCCCGCGTGACTTCCACATCTCATCGCGCAGGCATCAATCCTCCAATGTGAATTTAACGGGCAGGCGATACCAAACCGCAACATTTTTTCCATCCATCATACCCGGTGTCCATTTAGGACTGTTCATGATCACTCTTAATGCTTCAAATTCCATTGGCGGGAATATCGGTCGCAATGATTCTGCTTTGATAACAGCGCCATCTTCTGTAACTACAAATTTCATGTATACTGTCCCTTCAACACCATTATCCCTCGCGGCGCGTGGGTATTGAATATGACCACTGATATATGCATACAATCCTGAAACGCCTCCCGGAAACTCCGGCATTTTTTCTGTAAATTCCTGAATCCCTTCCTTTGCCGCAGGTGCCTCCTCTGCGGGCTTCTCACCGATCAGAACCGTTTCATTACCATTTTCATCAAAAGTTGATTGATATATAACTTCTCCATTTTCATGATACGAAATCTTGGATTTATAGTCGCCAAAAGATGAAAATGTTTCGATCAATCTCAGTTTACCTGTTGGATAATAATAATAGATTGAATCAGTCAGCTTATCATTCACAACATGTGTTTTGGACTCCAGTGCACCGTCTTCGTAACTATATAGATAGTTCACTTCATATTCATACGATGAGGTCATTTGCTCCAAAGAGTCGTAAGCGTATTCACGGATCAATGTACCACTGGCATCAAAATATGATCTTCTGACCTTAGTGCCATCCGGACGATTGTAAACGATAGAGTCTCTTCGTAATCCTTTATCCAGGTTGAGGTAACTATATTGCTGAAGCAGGATGCCGTCGGCAGTAGTAACTTTGATATCAGCCCAATGCTCCTTTTCTGAATCAGGGGTCGTGATTATAGCGATAAATCCTTCATCCGGTTTAGTTGGCACTTGTTCGTAACGCAAGTTGTAGTAAGTTGTTGTTGTAACGCCTTGTGCGTGTAAGGCGAACGACGAAATGCAGAGCAATGCGATTACTAAGGTCTTCATTGGAGATGATATTTGATTTGCTAAAATAATAAAATGTAATGAATGCAGGTTGCACGCAAAGGCGCTAAGTTGCAAAGGTTTACACTAATTAATTCAACCCACGAAAATCAACAGGCACTACTTTCGAAATACCCATTTCCGGCATGGTTACACCATAGATAATATCCACTTCAGACATGGTACGCTTGTTGTGCGTAACGATGATGAACTGCGATTTATCGGCAAATTTGCGGATGGTATTGTTGAATTTCATGATGTTGTTATCATCCAACGGTGCATCAACCTCATCGAGAATACAGAATGGTGCAGGTTTAATCAGATACAGTGCAAAAAGCAAACTCATACCTGTAAGCGTCTTCTCTCCACCCGACAACTGATCTATCACCTGTGGTTTTTTACCCTTAGGTTTCGCAATAATCTCAATTTGTGCTTCCAGCGGATCGTAATCATCTTTCAATAACAAGTCGCAATCATCTTCTTCATTAAATAAACTGCGGAATACCATCTTGAAGTTTTCACGAATTTGCATGAAGGCTTCGTCAAATTTATTGCGCGCAGTCTCATCAATTTCTTTAATAGTATCTAACAGCGATGTTTTCGCCTGAAGTAAATCTTCTCGCTGTGTTTTAATGAAATCGTAACGCGTATTCATTTCCTCATAGGCCTGAATCGCCATCGGATTCACCTCGCCGTAATTTTCGATGCGCTTTTTCGCGGCATCTACTTTTACTTGTAATTCTTCAAGCGTAACATCCGTAGGTGGTTCATTATCCAAAATACTTTCCAACTCAACCTGGAATTCAACCCATAATCTTTCTTTGATACCGGCAAGTTGCACTTTCAATTCGTTCAGCCTGTCTTTGATTGAACCGAGTGCATGTTCACTGCTATCTTTTTTCTTCTGCAGTGCTTTTATCTTATCTTCAGTCTCAGCTACTTCACCGCGACTGCCATAATAATTTTCCTCCTCGCGACTCACCATTTGTTCCATGGTAGTTTTTTCGTCGTAAAGTTTGAGGAGTGCTTCCTGCATCACCGCAACTTTCTCTATGTTCTCGGCAATTTCTTCTGTAACATCTTGTAATTGCTTTTTGCTGCTTTCAGCCGTGATCATCGCTTCATCGCGACGAGTACGCTTGTAATCAAGGTCCTGCTGAACACTCTGCAATCTGTTGAACTGCTGGTGATATTTAATATTTTCCTGGTTGTATTGATTGCTGTGGAAAGTGAGTTTTTCTGCAACCTCGCGATACAATACCTCCATGTCGAGCAACTCTGCCTGGCGCTTTTCTTTCAGCTCCATGTGCTTGTCGTGCGACTCATTTAATTTGATGCTCTCTTCATCAGTTTCTTGTATCTGACGCATGAAAGCAACTTTCTTATCCTCCATCTGTTGCAATAACTGCTCGATAGATTCAATGCGTGCTTTTGTGGAAACTTGTTGTTGAACAACTTTATTTAATTCTTCACGAGCCTGTTGTATCTGACGATCAACTGCCGATTGTTGTAATTCTGATAATTTGGTTTGTTGTTCCTTCAGCGCATTACTTTGTAATGTTTCTTCTTCCTGTAAGGTTTTAATTTCCGCTTCCAGCGTTTCGAGTGTTTTCTCGCGACCAATACGCTTGCCTTTAAATAAACCAACACTACCTCCGGAAATAGCTTTACCTGAACGCGCTACGCGACCACTCTGATGCAATAAGTGCACATCAGGATGAGCAGAGGCGATGCGTGCACTTACGGCAGCAAAATCTTCATCCGCAGCAATAATGTATACATTACCCAATAAATGCGATGCCAGTGCAGCGTATTTTTCATTTATGGTAACAACATCCAAAGCAGGTACCACGCCGCTGATGGCAGCAGGTTGTTGCTTAGATTTGAATTCACTTAACAGGAAGAAATTCGCACGTCCTTTTTCTTTTGTCGCGAGTTCATTTACTGCTTCCATGGCATGAGCCATGTCCTGAACGATGTAATAATTCAACCATGGATCGAGAAAACTTTCAATGGCTGTTTTGTATGCATCCTGACTGCTCACCACATCGCTCAGCAATGGCGATTCCTTCATGCTGGCAACATTCTTCTTGAGGTATTTGATCGATTCAGGGAATCCTTCAAAACTCTCGAACATATTTTTGGTGAGCGTAAATTCATTTTTCTTCGCATCCAGTTTGCGACGTGCATTACCTACCTCATTGCGCGATTTTTCTATCTCGCGTTGCAATGCTGCAATGGTTTGTTTTAAATCCTGATCTTCCTTCATCAAGGCATCAACGGTCTGTTGAGCAGCAGCACGATTTTCATCATGCGCAACCAATTCCTGACGCAATGGATCCAATTTATCGCCTTGTGTGCCGCGATCACTTTCAATATTGCCTAACTCGCGATTGTAATTTTCAAGACGCACTTTGTTGATGGCAATCTTTTTATCGATATCGTACAATTCGCGTTCAGCTTGCTTAAATACGGATTGAGTTGACTCCAGTTTTTCACGCACCTGATCGTGATCTTGTTTCACTTTTTCAAGCGACTCAAGGAAATGTTGAAGCGATTGTTTGATGCCGACGAGTTTCTCGTTTTCTTCGGCAACACGTTGTTCCAATGAGGCAATATCGCCTTGTGTTGATGCGATATATTGCTCAGCATCTTCAATACTCTTTTGCAGGCTTACTTGTTTCTCTTCAAGAAATTTCGTGCGCTCCTTGCTGAGGTTGGTATCGTTTTCTTTTTGATGGATTTCATTCACAACAGCATTGAGATCCTTCTGCAATTTACTCAGCGATTGCTCTTTATCGATGAGGGCAGTTTTTTTATCCGCAATGCTTGCTTCCAACGCATCGATCTCTGCTTCAATAGAAAGTTTTGCATCACTTTCAAATGTCTGCTGATTACTCAGTTGCTTATAAATATCCTTATGCGATTGCAGGGTGAGCACAGCAAGATCGATGCTGTTTAATTTATATTCACCCTTTA
Organism: Chitinophagales bacterium; assembly: GCA_019694895.1. Lineage (GTDB taxonomy): Bacteria > Bacteroidota > Bacteroidia > Chitinophagales > BACL12 > UBA7236. The sequence continues at coordinate 4,038 of JAIBBA010000080.1, read as the reverse complement.
ATTTCTGATATCGTTGGGCGCGTTTTGCTTGTTTTTCGAGTTCTTTGAGATTGTTTTCGATTTCGAATAACAGGTCTTCCACGCGATCAAGATCCAGTTGCGTGGCACCGAGTTTATTCAGCGTTTCTTTTTTGCGCGATTTATACTTTGAAATACCGGCAGCCTGTTCAAATAATTTGCGACGTGAATTATCCTTATCGTGCAGGATGTCATCCAACATACCCAATTCAATAATAGAATAAGAGTCGGTGCTGATTCCGGTGTCCATGAAGAGGCTTTGAATATCCTTCAGGCGACAAGTAACACCGTTGATGCGATACTCGCTCTCACCGGTTTTAAAGTAGTGGCGTGATACGGTTACCGTGCTGAATTCGGTTGCCAGCAGGTTGCGTGTATTCTCGAAGGTGAGGCTCACCTCAGCCATACCTGACGATTTCCTGTTCTTCGTGCCGTTGAAGATCAGGTTCTCCATGCGCTCCGTTCTCAGTGCAGTCGGCTTCTGCTCGCCAAGCACCCAGCGGATAGCATCCACCACATTCGATTTACCACAGCCGTTTGGCCCTACCACCCCGGTGATGTTCTCGTTGAAGTGCAGAACAGTCTTGTCTGCAAAACTCTTGAACCCTTTGATCTCTAACGTTGAAAGTTTCATAGTCTTTAAGCGGGTCAAAAATAAATGAACGCAGCACCCACGTCAAAAATGTGCCGATATTTGTATTAACAATTGTGGATAAAATGGATTTGATAAAGGTGTATGCCTTTCAAAACCTGTGCAAATGCATCCCCAAAACAGTATTGAAAATTGGAAATAATACGGTCTGCTAAACACAATTATTCATACAAGAATTGCACTGTGGAACGAGACCGTTGTTCGAGATAGACTTTTTTGTCGCCCATCAATTTCTTCAACAGGTCTTCATTATAGTGCCTTACCGTAAGTAACTGAAGATCAGTGTTTTCGCGCACGCCAACCTTGCTATACGAAGCCTTCAGGTCGGCCATGAGTGATTCCAACAGGTACGCATCGTAATCCACCACAATTGATACGCTCTGTGCGGCAATCTGTATGGTATTGATGCGGAGTTTATGCCTGGAGAAAATGGCATAGATATTTGCCATCTGCATATCGCCGACAAATGTGGTGAGCGAAGGGGTGATGGAGATGAGCGTTTGTCCGCTTTTATGCATGATCACTGCCGGGTAGGGGATGAACTTGTTATCAGTGGCGATGACCGTGCCCGATTCCTCCGGATGCAGGAAAGACCGCACATAAAGCGGTATCTGCTTCTGTTGGAGTGGGTAAATGGTCTTTGGGTGGATGACACTGGCACCGTAGTAGGTCATCTCTATTGCCTCATAATAGGTCAGTTCCGGCAACAGGACCGCGTCGGGATACTTTTTCGGGTCTGCACTCAGCACTCCGGGAACGTCTTTCCATATCCATTGGCCTTCGGCATTTGTACAATGGGCGAGGATAGCTGCTGTGTAGTCAGAGCCTTCTCTGCCCAAAGTGGTAGTAAAACCGTCCGGAGCGCCTCCAATGAAGCCCTGGGTCACTACATGACCGCTTTTTAGCGCCGCCGGGAGGGTATTTTGCACTGCTTTAAGCGTTTCCTCCCAGTTCACCTGCCCTTCGCGCCAGGAATTGTCGGTTTTGATGATTTCGCGTGCATCAACCCAGGTATTGGCGATGCCGGCCGACAAGAGGTATTGACTCAAAAGGCTGCTCGACATCAGCTCGCCGATACTCACAATCTGGTCGTAGAACTGAGGGTAGGAGCGGTGACTGTTTTGCCCCGCTAGCGTAACCAGCATATCACCAAAGAAGTCGAATTCGTTCTGCAGTCCCAGTTCTGCTGCAATGCCGGTATGCTGCGCGATGAGGCTTTGAAGTGCTTCTTGGTAGTCGCCACCCTCGTAAGCGCTTACAGCTATCTTTTCCAGCGCATTGGTCGTTTTTCCGATCGCCGACACCACGATAATGATATCCTTATCCTGAAAACTGCTGATAATGGTTCCCACATTCCGCAACCCTGCAGCATCCTTCACCGAGGCCCCACCGAATTTGAACACTTTCATGGTGTAAAGGTAAAAAGCAAAAGTGATAGGGGGTTGAAGAGTAGAACAGCCGTGTATAGGTTGGGGGGAAATTAGTATTTCAGAGGAATAAGCTTAATTGTGACATCACAAACCACCTCGAATTGCATCATAAACGGCCGGAGGAGAGGTGGAATGGGGGGGTGTGGTTTTGATTGGGGATGTTTTTGTGACATGGAGGGATTAACGGTTTTCCGTGAATATAAAAACATGAGAGAAGTGTAAATTTGTAAGACGTAATCCGCATAAAAATTAACATTTGTTTCGCTTTAGCATCTGTTTTGGGGTGGTTGGCGAAATGGGGTTGCGGCTATAAGTAAGTTACAGGTAAGTTTAAGAAAACGAACATGACTAAAGAGATACATCCATTTATCAAAAAGTACCCATTGCAACCAAAATGTAAATATTTGGTTTTAGGAACATTTCCTCCAGCTCAAAAATTAGATAGCAAAAAAGATCACCAATTTAATGTCGACTACTTTTATGGAAATGTTGCTTCATTTTGGAAAATAATTCAAGAAATATATCCGAAAAACAAATTTACGGATATACAGAGTATTCGTAAATGGCAAGAAGAATATAGTATTGGTATTTCCGACACTATTTTAAGTTGCAAGAGAAAGAAGCAAGACTCAACAAATGACAGTGACCTCATTCTTGAATGGACAGATTATAATCATGAGTTAAAAATGTACATCCTTGAAAATGAAAAATTCTTAGAGAAAATAATTTTTACTAGTGGCTATAATTGCAATAACGCTCTATTTAATTTCAAAATTATAATGGGAGACGATTTTGATAAAATAGCAAATAAAATAGTTGATAATTTACCTTCACCGTCAGGTGGTTCAAACACATCTTTTTTTAACAAAAATCCTGAAACACTTGGATTGAAAGACGCCTTTCATCAATTTGTTCTAAACCATACAAATGACAAAACAGTTTCCTTTGTAAAAAACAGTTTTATCACAAAATCAAAATCTGCAAAAGGCGAAAAAGTAAAACGAATTCCTAAAGGCACTTTAAATGCATTTAAAATATATATGTATAAACAAATTCTACCAAAATCAAAATGACATGGAAACACAAGAAATGAAACAACGAATCAAAGATTACTTTGTTGAAATTAAAGAAGACAAGTTCACTAAAGTAAAATCTATCAAGTGTAAACATAAAATTGAATGGAAAGGTAAGGAACTAGAAAATAAATTCATGCTTACCAAAGATTCATATTCCAATTCTTTATCTATGAGTATTGACTATCGACACAAAGATGATGTCGATTCAGTGTTTTTTGGATTTACCTATTCCAATAGTGATGGAGGTTATCCTGGCATGACAAATATCAAAATGTATTTGATTCTCGATGATGATAAAACTATTGAATTATCAGAAGGTTCTGGTTTTGATCATGCTAGTCAATCGAGCAAAGTTGGAGATAATTATATAAGCGTATATATTGAGACAGCTCAATTAGCCGTAAGTATGTCTGATTTTATTGCAATAGTTAACGCAAAAAAGATTGAATATAGCATACGATTTGGGCAGGGAAGCCTGGAAAATATCTTTACTCAAAATGACTTAATGATTTTTAAGGGGTTTTACAATGCAGCATTCGATAGTGATTTTGAGACAGAGAGTTTGTATAGCAATAACATCTCAAAAATTAATTCGAGCATTGAATCGACTAAGGCATCTTCAGCTTTGGTAAATGACAAGGAGTTACAAAACCTCATTGACAAATATAAAATTAGTAATGAGGATATTCTAGTACTATGGAAGCTCCGGCAAGAAATGAAAAATAAAAGCTTTTGGAGCAAAATGACTACCAATCAAGCAGCTCATGACGAGTGCACAAAGATTTTGAAACGCTATGACGTAAGTTTTTTAGATAGAGGAGCAATTTTTATAATTCTTGACAAAAAACCATTATCAATCAAA
>JAIBBA010000204.1 GCA_019694895.1 Chitinophagales bacterium | reverse complement strand
ACAAAACGATTGTGGTCGAATCATAGTGACCTGGGTTATGTCAGTTTGTTTACTGCTGTGCAGAATGCCTTACAAATGAATAGAATCACCTATGCCGAGGATATTCTGGAGCAATATTCACCGTTCTTGAATCATGTAATTCGCGATAGCATTTATCATTTATCGAAAGGATTTATTGCTTTGTTTAAAGGCGATTATTCATTTGCACATCAATGCATTCAGAAGGTGGAAACTGAAAATAATCTGCTTAAATACGAAATTCGTGTTTTACAATTGCTAGTATATTTCGAACAAAAGGAATGGAATTTACTTGCCTCTGCATTGGAGAGTTTCAGGCAATTTATTCAATACAATAAGCCAAATATCAGCCCCGAAATAACCGACCAGTATCTCACCTTTGTCAAGCAGATGCAACAATTAATGAAACTTCCGCCTGCGCCCTCACAAAAGCAACGTGATCAACTTATTAAAACACTGCGCACGGATGGACACGCCTATTTCAAATCATGGCTGCTGCGAAAAGCGCAAAATTGATCAGCGTTTGATGGCAAATTTCTCTCCGGGCAGGTAAATAGAAACCCGAATATCACGCCCATTCAATAAACTATCCTTTGGCGATGTAATTGATGCAGGATTTGTAAACGTCAGCACTTGGCTTGCTCCGTATACTGTTGCGGTATCGCCGGAAACGAGTATAGCAGTGCCTTCATCTATACCAACGCCCTGATAACCCGGATTTTCTATCACTGCACTCAATAATCGATTATGCCTGCTCCTGACAACAAAATGCTGATCAATGATTACAGAATCCAGTAAACCGAGACCTTCAACAAGTTCAATATTTCCATTCCACAACACATCAAAGGTTACATCGTACACAGTGTCGATCAATCCATCACCGGTGATCATTTTTTCACTTTGAATACTTGCTCCTGCACTTGTACCGGAAATGGTGGCTCCATTCATATAAGCTTCCTTTATAGCCTTTTTGATATCAGTGCCCTTTATCAGTTGCATCATTTTGTTTTGATCACCACCACTAATAAAAATCACTTTTGACATACGCAGCGAATCCAGTTTTGCCGGCACATGAACGGCAGCAGAGTCAAACTTTACACAGTTTTGTCCTGTCAGTTTTTTGAAATCATTGTTCAACCAGATATAGGCACTGTCGCCCCAGCCGCTCGGCAAGGTAATTGCTGTGATCAAATCACCCTTTTCCCATCCTGCAGCATCCAACATGGCTTGCATCAGACTGTCGCCTCTGTCACCACCACCTATAATAAAGAGTTTTCCTTTTGCCGCAGGTATATTTACTTTCTCAACAGTGTTCGTCGAATCGGAACAAGACATGATGCACGCAAGTGTCAGAACAACTGTAAGATTGAACAATAGTTTCATGAATAATAATTTATCGCGATAAAGTTATTGGTTCTTGCCGATTGAAAAAATAAACGTGGTTCCTTTTCCAGGCTTGGAATCAACTTTAATAGTGCCATGATGGCGTTCGACAATCTTTTTGCAAATAGACAAGCCTAATCCTGATCCTCTGATCTGATCGGGGCCATGCATGCGATAGAATACGCCAAATATCTTTTGCTGATACTGAGCCGCAATTCCCATGCCATTATCTACAACTTTAAATTCCCAATGTTCAGGCTTTTCTTCCATTTCAATAAAGATGAGGGGCTCATCGTTTTTCCTGAACTTGATAGCGTTGTCTATTAGATTTTGAAACAATAAAATAATTTGTGAAGGATTACCATATAACACAGGCAACTCAGGATATAATATCAATGCATTACTTTCTTCGACCGACATCCGCAAATTATACAATGCCTCTTGCAACATTTGATTCCCTTCAAACAAGGCCATAGGCTCCTGTTGCTGATCGAGTTTATTATAAGTAAGGAGATCGCGTATCAATTGCTGCATCCGTTGTGCACCATCAGATGCAAATTGCAGATATTCCAGACCTTCTTCATTTATTGTGCTGCCATATTGCTTGATAAATAAATTAATATACGATGCAATATTCCGCAGCGGCTCCTGAAGGTCGTGAGATGCTGAATATGCAAATTGTTGCAACTCTTCATTGTATTGAATTAACCGCTCGTTTAATTGAAATAATGTGTCGTTATTATTGGCAATATGTCCTGAAAGTTCGATCTGGTGCTCATTTATTTGAGTGCGCAATTGCAAACCACCTTCTACCTGGATAAAAAAATTAGAAAAGACGCGTGCCGTATCATTTTGAAATCCATTTTCCGGAATCGGCTCAGGAGCTATGCCATGAATAATGGCCACAACTTTTTCAGCATTCCGAATTAATAGCAGCACCTCACCTTTTTGTTTTACTTGCTGTCGAGGCACAACAAACCATGGCTCCTGATGATGCAAGATCACAAAAGTGTCTTTATCATCGCTTATTGCTTTTGATAAAGTAATCTTGTCTCCCGCCTTGGGTTGCACATTTGCCTTTGGAGCTGCAAAATCATACGTGCGATAAAAAGTATCATCCCGCTCACTCACTCTATACATAGCACAATGTGTGATGGGAAACATTTTACGGAACTGTTCCGAAAAATATGCCTGAGCCTCATTGGCAGTCCGCAGCGTAGTAATGCGGTCCGACATGTCGGCAATAATGGAAATGTAAGCTGTCGTGTTCAAAATGTCGTGTGTAGTACAATTTTACCCTTACAGCCTGAAATCACCAAACTGTTAGACAAGTTTTAACCAAACGAAGGCCTTTTTTTATGTTTTTCTAAATAAAAAAACGAAGAAAACACGAAAGCTTAACTTTGCCCTGTGGAAGCGCCAGAAACTTATATCACCATCCTGCAAAGCGCTACAGGAAGCTATTCTGAGTCGGGAAGCAAGTTTTTGGGGTATAGTTTTGCTATAGTCGATGAATCAGAAATAAAAATCCTTCGCGACCAGCTTTCAAAGGAGCACCACAAAGCCGTTCACGTAGCTTTTGCCGCCAGATTAGGTTTTGAAGGCGAAAACGAACGAAGCAGCGATGATGGCGAACCATCCGGCAGTGCCGGCAAACCCATTCTTAACGAATTGAAAAGCAGAGCGTTAACTCAAACCTGCGTCTTAATTGTTCGATATTTTGGCGGTAAAAAACTCGGAATTCCCGGACTTATTCATGCCTATAGAGCCGCTGCAATAGATTGTTTAAATAATTCCGGAACAAAGGAGGTGGTATTGTATGATGATTACGAAATCTCGTGTCACATGGATCATATGCCTGTTGTTTTGCACGAATTAAATAAATCGGGAGCTCGTGTTATTGATTCAGAGTTTGCAGAAAACTGTAATTTTAAGATTGAAATACCGCGCACTCAGCATGCTGCATTTACAAAAACATTGCAAAACCTTTGGCAGGCTACTGCTACCTATATTGGTATGCATTAATCTGTTTAATAGCAGGAATGCCTTCGCGCAGTTGAATATCAATCGCTTGCATGCCTTTTCCTTGAGTAATTCAATTTCTATTAACACTGATATTGACAAGGCGTGTAAAAATGCTTTCCCAACTTTAATAGCAACAGACATCAGATTGGCAAATACTGAACATAGTCCTAAAGCTGATTACTATTATTTCAACCAATATTATTATAATATTCCCATTGCAGGAGCAGGGGTGAAATGGATTGTACCACATAACGGTGATACATCATGGCTGTTTGGTAATATTTACGATACTATTAACATGTCATTTCTTGAAGCCGAAATTAGTGTGCGGTTTGATCTTATTCATGAACAGCTAAACAGACTCGGTGTTACTGAACATATCGATGAATCAAAATGCTGGTATATATCCGGAAACACACTCAGTTTGCATCGCACCTATTCCTATCGTTTTCCTGATGGCGTAACCTATACCTTTCATTTTAACAGAGCCGGAGAATTAATCGCTACTGAGGACAATCGCAGCTATTTCACTTTACCCGACACAACAGTAGCAGGAAAAGTATTTCTCCCTGA
>JAIBBA010000079.1 GCA_019694895.1 Chitinophagales bacterium | reverse complement strand
TGTCGGTTTCAGCGCGGGTTGGGGATTCGGCGTAGACGCGGAGCAGAGGTTCTGTTCCTGATGGGCGAATCATTACCCAACTATTCGCATCGAGGTGGAATTTAAATCCATCAACATCTTCGAGGCGATCAACTGTATATTTTCCGAACGCTGTGTATTTGCCGGTTTTGCAATTTTCAATGATGCTATTTTTCAACGCATCCGTGAGGTGCAAATCATTGCGATCGAAACAGAAAGAACCTGTAATATCATACACTTCTTTAATGAGCTCCGTAAGATTTTTTCCTGTTTTCGCCATGAATTCCATCAACAACAGTCCACACCAGATTCCATCACGTTCCGGCACATGCCCTTTCACTGCGATACCGCCGGATTCTTCACCGCCGAGTAATACATCTTCAATAACCATTTTACCACAGATATATTTAAATCCGATCTTGGTTACTTCGTAATCCAGTCCATAGTGTTCACACAAACGTTTTACTTTTTCGCTAACGCTGAATGCGATAACCACTTTACCGGTATATCCTTTGTATTTATGCAGGTAATGAATGAGCAATAAGATGATATGATGTGAATCAACAAAATTTCCATCTCCATCGTACATGCCAATTCTATCGGCATCACCATCATTGGCGAGTCCGCATTTAATGGTAGGATCATTTTTAACCAACTCGCTTAATGCGATGAGGTTACGATGAATAGGTTCGGGTGCCTGACCATGAAATCCGGGATTGTCATCGCAATGCAGAGGGACAATATTTTTAAATATGCGAAGCGCAACACGTTGTCCTGCTCCGTACATGGCATCATAACCAAGGCGAATACCTGAATTATTGATGGTATCTAAATCAAAGCTTTTTACAACATGCTGATAATACATTTCTTCCAAATCAACCCACTGCAATTTTCCTGCGGCCTCATATTCTGCAAGAGATGTTTGCGGAATAGGATGGTGGTCGGGAATAATATTTTCAACTTTTGCAATTTCCTCAGGAATTGTTGGTCCGCCGTAGCCGCTTTTCAATTTAAATCCATTGTAGGATGGAGGGTTATGACTAGCAGTGATCACCACACCGGCAACAGCATTTAAGGCATGAGCGCCAAAGCTAACCATTGGTGTAGAAACAAAATCTTTAGCAACAAATACTTTCACACCTTCTTCGCAAAAAACGCGAGCTGCAACATCAGTGAATAATTCACCTCCAAAGCGACAATCATGGCCTATTACCACCGATGGAGTTGAAGAAGATTGCTTAATCCAGTCGGCAGTGGCTTTGCTTACACGGGCAACATTATCTGTAGTAAATTCTTGTGCAATGATAGCTCTCCAACCGTCGGTTCCAAATTTGATGCGGATCATGATGTGCTGTATGTTTATTTCAGACCAAAGATAGATAACAAAGGGCGTAAAAGTAAAAGCCACCGACAGTAACTATCGGTGGCTTTACAATATTTTAATAACTCATTATGAGTCAGGGAATTTGTCGTAGAATGCTTTGATTTGTTTAAAGTATTCGTCGCGGTTGCTGCTGAAGTTCTTGTCATTATCTACGCCTTTCACGGTATAGATGGATGTAACTTTTTTCTTCATAGCTTGTAATTCCATCATATCGGCTTGAGTCATGATACTTCCTTGTTCGCCAATGATAAGGAGGATTCCACGAAGGTGATCGCCTTTATCTTCGAGTGCCATTTTAGGTTCGAGCAAGGTTACATTGTATCCGATAGGCATCATAATGCGTGTACCGGTTTTTTGCTCGTAGCGTGTTTGCACTGTTTCGAAAGTTGTATAGGGGTTATCTGCAATGATGCGATGTACTTTGAGGTTGTTTGCACCAACACCCAAAGACAATCCACCGCCGATGCCGAAACCATATAAATCGATGCTTAAAAGGGCGTGATATTTTTTCACGTATTCAATGGTTGCATTAAGGTCTGTAGCAAATTGCTGATAGATGTAAAATTTCGGGCTCACGGTAAAATCGCTGCTTTTTCCGAATCCGCGATAGTCATACATGAACACATGGAATCCGAGACCAAGGAATTTACCTGCTTGTTCGAGGGCGTTAGCCATATTTCCATTTCCATCGTGGCTGATAATAACCGACTTTTTAGACGATTTATCATTTTTCTCACCCGGATATAAATGCCATCCGAATAAGCTTGCGCCATCATCAGTAGTGATGCGAATGGTATCGAAAACCAGTCCGAAATCTGCCGGAGTGATATCGTAGGTTTTTTGAGCGTTTAGGCCAAGGGTGGCTTGTGCGCCGGCAACTGTGGTAACCAAGAGCATTACCGGTAAAAGGAGTTTTTTCATCAATTGCATAGTGCGATTTGCTTTTTGTTTAAAAATGAAATGTGCAATCCAAGGATTGTCAAATTTCGTGCCTTAAAAATAATTCTCCCTACTTGCATTTTCTGAACCGCGCAGCGAAATGTGGATAATTAGTAGTGATTAGTGGAAAGTAAGCCACCGAACAGTTGTTTACTTTGCAGCGCCATGGTACCGGGATTAGACACATACAAGCATAAAGGCATGCGGCAGGGATTGGTAGATCTTTTGCGAGATAAGGGAATCAGTGATGAGCGGGTTTTGGCTGCTATCAATGCTGTTCCGCGACACACATTTATGGATCCGGCGTTTTTAGGGCATGCTTATGAGGACAAAGCCTTTCAGATTGGGGAGGGACAAACCATCAGCCAGCCGTATACGGTAGCTTACATGAGTGAATGGTTGGAGGTAGAACCCGGAATGCGCATTCTGGAAGTAGGGACCGGTAGTGGGTATCAGGCTTGTGTTTTGGCAGAAATGGGGGGAAATGTATACTCTATTGAACGGTTTAAAAAGTTATCAGATACGGCTCGTAAACAGCTCGATATATTGGGTTACCAGGGTGTTAAAACCTTCTTTGGCGATGGGTATGAAGGACTGCCGGAACTCGCGCCATTCGACAGAATCATCATCACAGCGGCGGCAAAAGAGATACCCCAGGCATTGTTAAAACAGCTGCGTCCGGGAGGCATCATGGTGTTCCCACTTGGCAATGACGATGACCAATTAATGATAAAACTGACAAAAACAGGTGAATATGATTATCGGAAGGAAGTGGGTGATAACTTTAGATTTGTACCCATGCTTCCGGGCAAAGTAATTTAAATATTTACCAAGGTGTCGTGCATCGTTCAGCCGCGATGAGTCATCTTGTAATAAGTAAATGATGTCACAGCCGGCATCATAGTTTTTAAATCGCTGTTGTTACACGCCAATAGTGATTTTTTACACACACAAATTTTTAACGAACGGATTAGCACAATACCGGAGTTGCATTATCGTCATGGATAATGTGGCAATGATTTGCATTCAATTTAACCCATTTATATAACCAAGTAAACAAAACAACAAACAGTATGAAAAAGATGATGATCGTGGCTATTGCCACAGTAATGAGCACGGGCTTGTTCGCTCAGAACATGCCTAAAGCCGGCTACAATGGTTTCGGATTTACCATTACCGGCTTATCAAACGTAGGTTTTGGTAACTATGGCAATACCATTTTAGGTAACGCTGTAATCAGTGACCCTGCAGGCGTTGTTGCAGCAGGATATGATACTCCACTGAATGCATTGATCCCGCAACAGGCATTTATGTACAAGCGTTATTATGATAACGGAATGGCCAGTCGCTTGCAATTAGGTATCAATAGCATGAGTTCAAAAACTTCAGTAAGTGATTCTACAGGTGTTCCTGATGAATATGCAGTTACCGATGAGTCATTAAAAGGTTTCACAATAGGCCTTGGTCTTGGTATGGAGAAACATATGAGCACTGAAGCTGCCAAAGTTGACCCATATGTTGGAGCCGATTTACTTTTCGGATTCTTAACCGGATTTAATTATGAAGGTACTACCGACGTAACCGGTGATGGTTATAGTTCTAACAGCAGCCTGACAGTGTCATATCCCGGCGGTATGGGACTTGCATTAAATGCAATCTGCGGATTCAATTATTTCTTCAGCGATAATATTTCTATCGGTGCTGAAGCAGGTCTTGGATTTGGTATGGTGAAAACCGGTGGTGAGTGGACAAGCGATTTCAGCTATACCAGTAATGTCGGTGGCACGTCAACTACTACCACATCTGCCGATCGTGGCGAATACAGCAATTCAATGTCAGGCGTACAGGTGAACAGTCGCGGCGCTGTGAACTTAATCGTTTATTGGTAATTCATTTCTCTTATGAATAAAAAATCCCGGTCAATGCCGGGATTTTTTATTTTATTATTTATTGATACTTGCGCATGGTTCTGGCAAGGTCTCGTTTTTCATCTTTTTCTTTGATAGATGCGCGTTTATCATGTACTTTTTTTCCGCGGGCCAAGGCGATTTCAATTTTTGCGAATCCTCTGTCGCTCACAAATAATCTCAATGGAATTATGGTAAATCCACGTTCCTTTACTTTTGCCAGAAGTTTTGATAATTCTTTTTTAGTGAGCAATAATTTCCGCATGCGAAGAGGTTCATGCTGCCAAACCGTTGCTTCTTTGTATTCGGAGATATTTAAATTCTTCACCCACAATTCACCATCGCGAAATTGGCAATAGGCATCATTCATGCTTACTTTTCCTTCGCGAACACTTTTAATTTCTGAGCCACGCAACATTAATCCGGCAACATACCTGTCGATGATCTCAAATTCGAAGGTGGCGCGTTTATTTCTGATATTTATTTCTGCGGGTTTCATCTCATTTGGCGATGGATGCCATCAGCCTGTTTACTTTTTCTTTCTTTAAAATCTTTTGTCCCGTTCTGCCTTCAGCAATAATGCGTTCACCGCAGGTAGCAGTAAATGAGCAAATAACTTCATGACCATTAACCTCGAGCAAGGTAGCCGTAAAATCAACTTGCGATTCCACCGCTGCGGGAGAGCGATGATAGATTTCGATGAAGGTACCTATACCCTCTTCATCGCTTTCTTTCATGTCAAGCACAAACAATCTTGTACTCCATTCAGCATCGCGGGCAAGGCAAAAGGTACTATACACTTCGTGTACAATACCACTTTCAAATGCGGCCACATCATGATGTGTTACAACAATTGAAAAAACCTTTTTATCACCAATTTGAAATGGGTTAATCACGCGGTAAAGATACACAAGCCTTTGTTACTGCGCGATATTTAACCGGTTGAAGCTTATTATTTTACGGCTAACAATGGGATTGAAATACGATGCCTCACGGTATTGATCGTTTCACCAAGGATCAAATCTTTTAATCCTCTGTGACCGTGAGCACCCATTACGAGCATGTCGGCCTCCTGCTGTTTCACAATTTCGGGAATTGCGCGTGTTGGGCGACCGTAACCCAATTCAGCTTTGGCTTTATATCCTAATCGCATCAACTCATCGACATAGGCCTTTAGTTGTTGGAAATCTTTTCTGGATTCCATATCACCGGTATCCTTACCAAATGTGATGGCACCGGCGCTTTCAACAATATGAATAAGAATGTATTCCGCTTCCTTTCCACCTGCTGCAATTGCTTGAGCAATAGTAGGTGTATCCTGAGATGAAAAATCGAGGGTCACTGCAATTTTTTTGAAAGCACCTTTAATGGCGAATTCCATATTTGGCTCTATGGTATTGATCAGTTTAGGTTCATACGTTTTAGAACTGACGAAAGGTTTTATTGCAATATACAATAACAAAACAATGCCATATAAAGCCACCGGAATCACAAAGGCATATACCCACCAATTATTCGGTTTATCGAGCAGATCGCTAATGGTAGCATACACGAGTTTAATATTCAAACTCACAATAATTATTGCAGTTACCCAAGAAGCAATTCGCGTGATTGTGCCGATAGCGAAAGAGCCCATTTTCTTTTTATCGCTTACAAAATGAATAAGCGGTATAATGGCGAAACCAAGTTGCATACTCAAAATAACCTGTGAAAGGATGAGCAGTTCACCGGTTTCTTCTTCACCCTTCAGCCAAATCACAAGAAATGCCGGCACTACAGCCAGAAGCCGTGTTATCAATCTTCGCAACCAAGGGGTAATGCGCAGATTTAAATAACCTTCCATAATAATTTGTCCTGCCAGAGTGCCGGTAATGGTAGAACTTTGTCCGGAGGCGATCAATGCAACGGCAAACAAAATAGGTGCAAGCGATGATCCCAATAAGGGCTCTAACAATTTATGCGCATCCTGAATATCTGCAACCTCTGTTAGTCCGTTAGAGAAAAATACTGCGGCACCTAAAATCAATATTGAAGCATTAACAAAAAAAGCAAGATTCAATGCTAACGTACTATCTATAAGATTAAATTTTAGTGCACGTTTTTTCCCTTCGTTTGTATTTTCAAATTTCCGCGTTTGCACCAGGGCACTATGTAAATACAAATTATGAGGCATTACGGTAGCACCTATGATACCGATGGCGATATATAAAGCAGTTTCAGAAGGTATTGATGGCGCAAATCCATTTACTATTCCACCAACATCAGGCTTTGCCATGAACACTTCCACAAAAAACGAAGCTCCCATAATGAACACCATCGATATGATGAAAGCTTCCATTTTGCGGATGCCGAAATTGAGGATAAGTAACAGCAGTATACAATCTAAAACAGCAATAGACACCCCCCATAAAAGAGGCATTCCAAATAAGAGATTTAGCCCGATAGCCAGTCCAAGCACCTCAGCAAGGTCACAGGCTGCAATGGCTATTTCAGCAAAAATGTACAGTGGAATATTGATGATAGGCGGATAACTAGTTCTGCTGGCCTGAGCAAGGTCCTGTCCGCGAACAATTCCGAGTCGCGCGCTGTGACTCTGCAAAAGGATGGCCATAAGATTGCTCATCAGGAGGACCCAAATCAAGGTATAGCCAAAGCCACTCCCGGCAGCAAGGTCGGTAGCCCAATTGCCCGGATCCATGTAGCCAACGCTTACCAGGTACGCAGGACCAATAAACGCCAGAAAGCGCCTCCAGCCTGTGCCACGGGCAGTGGTATCTACCGTACCGTGCACATCTTCCAACGATTTACCTGTGGCGCTATGGTTTTTCCCTAAATTCATTTCAAATGCCTGATTTTAAGGCAAAGATAAAATATTTTTTAGATTAGTCTAAAATTTATTTTAAAACCCCAAAATATGCTTTTTTGTTCCGTTTAGATTTTGGCAGTTGGAAGAAAATTGTATTTTTATTGAAAATACACTCATGGAAAACCAAACACCCCTTGATCAGGTAGATCTGTCGGTAGAGCAGAATTACGAACTCGCATCACAAGGCAAGCGATTTCTCAATTTCATCATTGATTACATCATCATTTTAGGAATAGTAGTTGCTGTTATTCTAATTATTGGAGGATTTTCAAGTGAATCAGGATTTTACCTCGTTTTCTATCCTACATTCTGGCTTTACTATGTGGTAATGGAAGGATCTACCGGCAGGACTATCGGCAAATTTTTGACAGGCACAGTGGTTGTCAGAAATATTGATCTTCAGGCCCCGAGCATCAGTCAATGTATGGGAAGAAGTATTTCACGCTTTGTACCGTTTGAACAATTTTCTTTTTTGGGAAGTCAAACCGGATGGCATGATAACTGGACCAATACGATGGTAGTTAATGTCAAATCATTGGTGAGATAAGATTAATTACCTGTCTTTCTAACAAGCAGGTTTGCCGCAACTTTCTGAGAAATGACCGTTTCGTGTTTATGATTCACGAGAATGGTTTTGCTTTGGTCATATTCTTCGTCTTCGGAGATATGAATACGTGTATGAATCACAAGGTCTACTTTATCGAGGTAGCGTAGAAATTCTGTGCTGTGATCGATAACACCAACAATGATACCGGACTCACCCTTCTTCATTGACTCGAGTGTAACATCTTCGTGGTAGGCGATATTGCCATGTTTATCGGGAATGGGATCCCCATGCGGATCGAATTTCGGATATCCGAGAAACTGGTCAATACGATCGGTTAAAATTTCGGAGCGAATATGTTCCAATTGTTCTGCAAGTTCATCTACTTCATCCCAACTAAAGCGCAATTTATCTACAAGGAAAGTTTCCCAAAGCCTGTGTTTGCGAATCAGGTCTTTTGCGTTCTTTTTTCCTTTTTCTGTAAGCGTAACCCCATAATATTTCTCGTAATGCAATAATTTTTTTGAAGCCAGTTTTTTCAGCATGTCGGTTACCGATGCGGCAGTAGTGCTTAATTTTTCGGCAATGGCGTTAGTACTCACATTGCTGCTATTCAGCTCCGACAATTTAAATATTGCCTTGAGGTAATTTTCTTCGGTATGAGAAAGGGGTGTTTTCAAATCAGCTGCATGAATGCCGTTAGTGAACAATTTCAATATTCTCCTATCGACAGCAAAACTAAGGTACAGGCTTCAAGAGTTTCAATGCCATGTTTATGCGCTAAGGCCTCGAAAGCATCGTTTTCCGTTCCGGGGTTGAAAATGATACGTTTGGGAGCCAGGGCAATTATTTTATCATAGTAGGCTTCCTGATGCACAGGGTTAAGATATAATGTTACGGTATCAATGTCTTCCCACGGCAACCATTCTCTTTCGATTTTTGTATCGCCGATATGATCGCCGGTTTTCCCGAAGGCCACTACATCATGACCGGCGGCATTTAGTCTCCGCACAGCTTTATTAGCATAGCGCTCAGGATTTTCACTAGCCCCAAGAACAAGCGTTCGTTTATGCATAATAATAAAATGTAATCGGTGACGAAATAGTTCAGCCTCAGATGAGCATACGCACCGGATCTTCCAGATACTCCTTCAAGGTTTTGAGGAACTGAGCACCAACTGCCCCATCAACCACTCGGTGATCGCAGCTCATAGTCAGTTTCATTACATTTCCGGGAACAACCTGTCCATTCTTAACAACAGGAACCTGATTGATACCGCCAACCGCCAAAATACAAGCATCAGGAGGATTAATGATGGCAGTAAATTCTTCTATTCCCATCATTCCAAGGTTAGAGATGGTAAATGTATTTCCTTCCCAATCCTGTGGCTGCAATTTTCTGCTTTTTGCGCGTTCTGCAAGATCGCCGGTTTCTGCTGATAATTGAGCCAGTGATTTCTGGTCGGCAAAACGAAGCACCGGCACTACCAGGCCATCATTAATGGCGACAGCAACACCGATATGGATATGATGATTGAATCTAATTTTATCGCCCAGCCAGCTAGCATTTACTTGAGGGTGACGTCGCAACGCCATTGCTGATGCTTTCACTACCAAGTCGTTGAATGATATTTTAACAGGGCTTACAGCATTCATGCTGGTGCGTGCTGCCATTGCCTTATCCATATCTACACTGATCGACAGGTAGAAATGTGGTGAAGTGAATTTGCTTTGAGAAAGACGTTGTGCAATAACTTTTCGCATTTGCGACACGGGCACTTCTTCATAACTTTCGACACCGGCTACCGGAGCGAAATTAATTTGAGGTTTTGCAGATTCTGTTTGTTCAACAGCAATCGGATTTGCCTGCTCGACGTCTTTTTTAATGATACGGCCTTCCGGACCTGAACCGGAGATTGCATGCAGGTCGAGTCCTTTTTCTTTGGCTATTTTCTTTGCCAGTGGCGAAGCTTTAATTCTTCCGTCTTCTGTATTCGAAGCAGATTGATCTTGTGTTGTGGCTGCAACTTCGATTGTTGCTTCAGCCTGTTTAGTTTCTGTTGAAGGCGCCTTTTCTTCCGCCTTGGCTACTGTTCCTGCAGAAGCAAGCAAAGCCTGAACATCATCACCTTCCTTACCAACGATGGCGATCACCTGATCCACTTTTGCGCTTTGACCCTTTTCGACACCGATATACAACAGTGTTCCTTTGGCGTAGTTTTCAAGCTCCATGGTAGCCTTATCGGTTTCCACTTCAGCCAGGATATCGCCAATTTTCACGGTATCGCCCACTTTCTTATGCCATTCCACGAAGGTGCCCTCGGTCATGGTATCGCTCATACGGGGCATTCTGATCACTTCTGCCATATTCTTTGAGGTATTATGGTGCGAAATTAAGAAACAAATTGATTAGCCGCTGAAGGCTGGTAAGGGCTTCGAAGGAGGGAATGGGGAAATAGCCCCGGAAATAACCCTTGCTAAACCTAAAACCTCCGAATACCAATGCATAAAACATTGCTATTCGGAGGCCAGGTAGTGGATATCAATATCCAAAAATCTCTTCCATAGTCATCTCACGGAAAGCACCTATCGACTTGAGATAGTTCAGGTCAACTTTGGTGCGGTCGCCCATAACAATGATAGTATAGTGACGGTCGCTGATATGATTATTGAAAAATTCCTGCATATCCTGCATGCTCATTCCTCGCGCTGCCATGTAAACATCGCGACGATAATCGTAATTCAGTCCTTTGCGTTTCATGCTTTCATAATTCCAGAAAATATTGGAGCGGATAATTCTTTCACTTTCTATTTGCTTAAGCACGGATTCCAAACTCGCATTGAATTGTTCTTCCGCCTGAGGCATATTATTCATGATTTCAAGCATGGCTTCCATCGCGGCTTGCATCTTATCTGCTTGCGTACTCACCGATGCACGAACATAATGTGCCTCATCTTTATTCAGTGGTGTAGAATAATTTGCATAGGCTGAATATGCCAATGCTTTTGTTTCACGTATTTCCTGGAAAACAATACTTGACAAACCGCTACCAAAATATTCGTTAAACATACGCGCCTGAGGCAACACGGTTTTATCGAAATTTTCGTCCTTCGAAATAAATGAGATTTGCGCCTGCACCATAGGATAATGCACAAATAGCACCTTATTTTCATTGGTTTCCTTTTCCGGATATTTAGTAGCCGGCGGATAATCCATGAGCGGTGCTTTTGTTACATGGTATTTATTCAACATTGTTTGCACGAGCTCCGGACGCATCTGACCATAATAAAACACGCGATGTTTGTATCCGGTGAGCGATTTGATTTTATCAGTCAATGTTGCGGGCAACACATTTCGCAATTGTTGTTCGCTGAGTATATCAGTTTGTGGCGAAACGGCACCATACTTTGCATAATTGAGCATCGCCACGCCGAAAATGTAGTTCTTATTTGTTTTAGCATCCTCACGTTCCTTGATGATACCGTCTACATATTCACGATAAGCCTTGTTATCCGGTTGCACATGACTTAGCAAGTGTTCAAATAATTCAATTCCCTTTTCGAGGTTTGATTCAAGTCCTGAAAGCGAAACATAAACTCTATCACTTCCGGCATTTACTGTAAATGAAAGTCCGTACTTGAAGAACTCTTGCTGCAATTGCGCAGGGCTATATTTATCGGTACCCAAATAAGGCAAGTAATTAATCGCCAATGCCAGTTCGCGATCGTTATATGAACCCATATCGAGAATGTAGTATAATTCGAAGAGTTGATTTTCCTCGTTTTTAATATACGCCATCGGCACATCATTATTAAGCATGGTGTTGCTTATTTTAGTGCTGTAATCAACGAATTCCGGAGCTACGCGACTACTTGGTAATTCCATAAACGATGTAAGGAATTTACTTGACATATCGCGATTGGGCTCTATCGGTGTAATTACAGGTTTTTCTACCTTTTTAATATTCTTGTCTTCACCTTTGCGCTTATACACTACTACATAACTATTTTTTCCCAAATAGGTATTGGCAAATTCAACAATATCTGCTTTGGTGATTGTTGACATGACATTGTATTCATTCAAGTATGCACCCCAATCAATTCCACGAATAAATGTATTCACAAATGCACCTGCGCGACCTGAATTTGATTCGAATGATTTGGTGCGTGATAATTGATAGTCGTTGATCACGGCTTTCATCAACCATTCATCAAACTCACCCTTTCTGATCTTTTCGAGTTCTGCCTGCAATAATTGTTCACACTCTTCTAGAGTCTGACCATCACGCGGGTCTGCTGCCAGGGTAAGAACACTATAATCGCGCCATTCGGTATGATAGGCTGCTGCATCCAGTACTTTTTGTTGCTGATTCAAGTCTAAGTCGAGCAAACCGGCCTGCTGATTATACAACATACCTGCAATCAATTTCGCAATAATATTATCCTCTGTATTTGCACCCGGAACGCGATATCCTAATTGCACATATGCCGATTCTTGTCCATACACTTCGCGACGTTGCACTTCAGTAATAGGTTTTTCGGTATTAAACTCGCGAACACCAACTTGTTTATTTACATAAGCACCGAAATATTTATCAATGAGTGCAATTGTTTTGTCATAATCAAGATCACCACTTAAACAAACAGCCATATTATTTGGCACATAATAAGTATAGAAGTAACCCATGATATTCACCATAGAAGGATTCTTCAAATGTTCTCCTTCACCAATGGTAGTTTGTGTGCCATAAGGTGTTGTTGGGAATAGCGCGCGGTAATAAGTTTCATACACTTTGCTGCCATCGCGATCTTGTCCCATATTGTATTCCTCATACACTGCTTCTAATTCAGTATGAAATAAACGCAACACACAAGTGCGAAAGCGCTCACTTTCAATCACCAACCATTTTTCAAGTTCATTGGCCGGAATATCATTAACATAAACAGTTTGTTCTTTGCTGGTATATGCATTTGTACCTTTTGCACCAAGTGAGGTGATCATTTTGTCATACTCGTTGGGGATGGCGAATTTTGCTGCTTCTTGACTTAGCTTATCAATTTCAGCATAGATTGCTTTTTTCTTTTCAGGATCTGTTTCACGGCGATGTTTTTCATATAATTGAGAAATACCTTCAATCACCATTTTTTCACGATCCCAGTTATTGGTTCCAAAGCTGGTAGTGCCTTTGAACATCATATGTTCCAGGTAATGCGCAAGACCGGTTGTTTCCTTCGGATCATTATTTGAACCTGTGCGAACAGCAATATATGTTTGAATTCTGGGTTCAGCTTTATTTTGAGACAGATACACCTTCAATCCATTTTTCAACGTATAAATACGTGTTCTGGTAGGATCGTCGGGAACGGTAATGAAATCATACTTCGTAGTCTTAGCCGTGTTTACTCCGGGCGATGCATTTGTAGTCTGGAAAATAGTTATGGCATCAGGTGTGTTGGGTTCAACGCGAATAGGACCGGGAGCGCCGCCTTGACTGGCACTGCTTGATGAACTGTTAGGTATATAGCCGGATTGACTGCTGCTTCCCGACTGTCCCTGATTTCCGGAGGACGAGCTCGAGGAAGATCCCGTTTGAGCAGATAGACTTGTGATAGAAAGCACTATTGCGCCTAATCCTAAACAAATGATTCGATGTAGTTTCATGTTATTGATCATCTACTTTTTATGAAAATTAATAATCCAATTCAAATCCCAATTTTTCTTTTAAATCTCGGATGAGGGGATTTAGCTCTTCCATTTTTTTATATTTTTCTTGCGCTGTATATGGACGCTTCACTTTTTCCTGTTTGGCAGCCTCAACAACGA
>JAIBBA010000203.1 GCA_019694895.1 Chitinophagales bacterium | reverse complement strand
AACCAAAATTCAGATTGTCGATAATATTGGTGTAATTAGCATTTCGGCAATAAGGGAGATCATCATCATCGAAATATGTTTTATTACTAAAAAGATCTATCAGGCCTCCCGATCCATCAAAGCTTTCATGACCATGCACATTTAAATAATAATTCATTGCCTTTCTGGTACTCCACAGCGAAGTCATCACCATCAGGTAAGAACCTGAATTTGTCCAAGAATTATCATTATCACATAACAGCCAGTCATCGCCGTAATTCCATGCACCGTATGAGGCACTGTAATAGCTACGAATTTCTGAACCGAGCGTGCAATCGTCGATAGAAAAATAGCTGGTTTCCGTAGTATAGGTAGATCCGCAATCTTCAGTCCTGTAATCTGTATTTACGGTTTGCGTGCCATTGAAAGTTGTAGCCATTGACGATGGATTACAACTAATCTCCAACGACCGATTGCGCAGAAAAGCACCTGTGGTTGCATCAATATATACATATTCAGCAATATGCGGTTCAACAGCAAAAACATACATGCGATATGCCAAAATATAATTGTCGGCAACCTGCGATCCTTTTGGATCTATTTTCACAAACAACAATTCCGGATCAGGATACAATGATGCATTCGGATTATTATTTTTTTGTTTAAACGCTGCTTCTGCTCTCGGGTCTTCCCACAAATATTTAGTTGCAGGAAATTGAGCTAATGCACTTGCAATTGCCTGCTCTTTGCTGATTGACGGGGTGGATGACAACTGTAAATTGTTCACCACATCGCCATTCATCAAATGAAATCTTCCATTTCGTTCATGCGTATAATATTCAATTCCTTCAACGCGAACACCGTTAACATATTGGGCAAACTTATAGTGCTTATTTCCGGCAGCATCGGTGCGTTCAGAAAATTTGCGAAATTCATCCTGTTCGCGCAATCCCAATAGATCAGGTGCTTGTTCAAAAATGGTAAGTGCCTGAAAAGGTGCATCGCGACGAAAAGAAATCCATTCACGAGTGCTACCGGGTTCAATACTCAGTTGATATTTATTTGTTATCTGTAAAGGCAATGCCATGCTCTGCGCCTTTACATTGACGATACTACACATCCATGCAATACCGCTAATGATCAATAATTTTTTCATGATCGTAAGTTGATATCGATGAAATTATTGTTGTTTCAGCTCATCGATCTGCTTCTGCAATTCGATAATATATAAGGTAAGTTCTTCGATCTTCTCCATCATATTTGTTTGCATTTCGCCAACACTGATGCCATTTTCTGCAACTTCTGCTGCTGAAGGAATGCCCGGAAGATGTTTATTTGCTTTAATTGATGCTTCCAATTCGTAGAGTGTCGGCATTTTATAATTATCGGCAAAAACATAATCAGGCCAGCTTTCGCTCATTTGCACTTTCAACTCTTCGCACATCACTTTGCCATCCACACTCAACAAGTATCCCGTTGCAGGTACACTTGCGCCAATCATAACTGAACCACTTGCATAACACATACTTACGTTGCCACCATCATTGTTGAGATATAAAGTAGAAGTTGCACCATTGTTGCGAGCCATGATTTCATTATTGTCGATAGCTATATTAGTTGCAGTGGTGGCTCCGAATGTAGCAAATCCTCCTGTTGCGAGTTCTACATCCGTACCTCCTATCACATGTAATTTTGTTGAAGGCGTACTTGTTCCAATGCCCAGATTATCGGAAAAATATCCACGGCCAACAAAGTAACCGGCCCATTGCGACGATCCGCTTGTGGTAGTGCCATAAACACCGATGGCTGAACCGCTGGAGCCGGCAGTGCCATATACCCCATAGGTTGTACCTGTGCCACCGAATCCATATCCATAAACACCATAGCCAATCTGATCGCCATTAAATGCAGATCCTTTAATACCCATTTTACCACCATACGCATTGATCCCGCTACCGTAACCGAAGTTGTAATTATTACTCACCTCCAACAAAAAGAAATCAGTGGTACCTGTTCCTGTCCATGGCTTTACAAATTTTACAGGAGTAACAGTTCCGGATGTTTCGACATGTAATAAATTGCTTGGAGTTGTTGTTCCGATACCTACATTACCTGAATTATCGATAACCATTCTGTCGCCATTATTGTTGACGCGGTATTGATTGGTCGCCTCATCAAAATATGTCCATGCTTTTGCAATGCCACTTAGTGAGTAACCATAAAACGGTTTTCTTCCGCTGGTGCCGCCCATTTCAACATACATACCGCCATATCCGGTAACGGAGTTAGATTTTGAAACGAAGTTCGCCGAGCCCACCATAGTGGTAGTATTGATACCAACGTTTCCGCCATTATCGTAAATAGTAGAATTTCCGAGCGTTGTAGCGGAAGTAAATTTTGGAAGATAGCTTATAGTACCACTTCCGCCTACTCCCCCACCGCCTCCGCCACCTGCAGTAATTTGTGTGGTGCCATCCATGAATTTAATGGTATTGACATACAGTTCATTCCAGTTGTTAGTGGTTGAACCGAGGTCGAGGGTATTGTTAGCATTGGGTGTTAATGCTGTATTGATACTAGTAGATGCCGCCAAATTGGAAAGGCTGGTATTGGCACCTTTTGCTGCCATTGCCGACCAGGTAGCGCCGGTGTAATAATAGAATCCGGGACTGCTGTTCGTCTGGTATATCAATAATCCCGTAGTAGGAGAAACGATAGCATCACGCTGAGCCTTTGTCATGCGAGGTGCCAACATACCCTGTGTGGTGCTTTGGATGTCAAGGATAGCACTCGAGGCAGGAGTAATGGTTCCGATACCGGCACTTCCTGTGGTTGGGAATGTGTTTGTCTGTGCATGGGCTACGCCAAACAATGCCGACAAAGTAAAGATTGAAGTAAATAATTGTTTTTTCATGATAATGTTTTTTAAGTTTCTGATTTCCATGTTTTCAGCTGTCATCACATGTTTTGCATGCTGATATAGCTGATGTTGCTGCAAAGTGACTTTATTCCACAGGGCCATACCAGTAGAAATTTTTTCATTTGTAGCAGATTTGGCATCTTTAAGGTGTGGAAAACACGAATTTGCAGCAGTTGTTACAAACCCTCACCAAGAGCGAGTGGCGTGAGTTCGGGGATTTTTTGTCATCACCTTTTTTTAATAAAAATGAGAAGTTCATAAGGTTTTATCATCAAATCAACCCATACCAACCGGGTTTTGTCATCTCTGAGCCGGAAAAGCAGCGCATTTATATCGAAACCACTCAGTCCAAAGCTTGGAATGATGCCGGCTATAGAAATATATGCTCCGATTTTCTTGAGTTATTACAATCATTCATCACACAATTAGTAATTGCCTCAGGAAGCTCACAAAAAGGATTTTATCTAAATATGGAGCTCCTTCAACGTGGACAATTGGCGCTGGTAGAAAAAAATTTAAAGAAAATAAGCAGCTATTTGAAAACCGATAGCATAGATATCGGTGAGCGATTGAGAACTGAGGTTTGGTTAGCAGATTTACATACACTTCTGAATATCCGCATGAACAGAAGTCGCATACATCATGCCTCTCAATTTATGATCAATGATACTTCTTTCAGAACTAATACCGAATTATTGTTGCTTAAAGTATTTATTACTTTTCACAATTATATAACAGCAACTCAAAATCAAAATGAACCTTTCGATAAAAAACGTATCAAACCCTTTCTGCAATTATACGAAGCATTTGAACCTTTTGAACATGTTGAGGTTGCCTTAAATTATTTTCTCCTCAGGATGGTTTCTGAAGGTGCAGATGACAACTATTATAAAACTAAGGAATTATTTATTTCAGTGCTGGACAAGTTACACAACAAGGACAAAAGTAACATGATGACCAGCTTGTTGAATTTCGTAAATGGAAAGGTTGGATTCGATGAAAGCTGGCGTGAAGAGGTATTTGCATTACACGACCTGAAACTCACAAAACGATTGTGGTCGAATCATAGTGACCTGGGTTATGTCAGTTTGTTTACTGCTGTGCAGAATGCCTTACAAATGAATAGAATCACCTATGCCGAGGATATTCTGGAGCAATATTCACCGTTCT
>JAIBBA010000202.1 GCA_019694895.1 Chitinophagales bacterium | reverse complement strand
GTGATTTACCATAACCAAAAACATATCCGCGTATGATACGCATCACATAGCTGTAATCATCACCATAAAATTTCTGCAAAGCTTCTTGCGCCTGAGCACTTTGTAACGTGAGCCGAAACAAATAATAGAGATTGTAATTTGTATTGACATCCGGTGCAATCAATGATTGAATTATTGCACCTAGAAATGGCGTTATAGTGTCGTTACATTGAGGCAGGCTGTCGAGTAGTCGAATGCCGACGTTTATATCATTCCATGGCGGGAATAGCGGTGTGTTATTCAGCGGTGGAGTGTAATATTCTTGAAAATGTTCATAGAAGCTTAATGCATATAAAGTCATCAACATCTGCGGTACATAAGACTCCTGCACTACATCAATACAGTTTACTGAAATATCCGGATGCTTTACATAAATACTTCGAAGCGACTCTAATTTTGCAATTTCATATTTCTGTTGGTTGAAAATAAATATCCATCCTGTGTCTCCGGTTTCAAAATACTTATTGAAAAAATATTCAAAGCTGACACTGGATTCCATAAAGAAATGTTTCACATCACATTTGTCGACCAGATAATTGCGTAAAGCATCTTCGGCAGCAATGGTGTTTTTAATGGTAGAATCTTCGGCATGAATATATTGTTTGGCGTCGAGATGAAAATCGCCAAGCATGTAAACTTGCCTGTTTGTGGGCACTTTCAGTGATTTATTAAGTTTGCAATCTTGTGCAAAGCAAAGCGTGATGGTCATCAAACACCAAAAAAGAGAAAGCATTTTGAGCATAAAATAAAGATACTTAATTTTCTATAGATTGGATTCTTGTGTAAGCAGTCAATATTAAACTTGAACTAAAATGAAAATATTCGTAATGCGTAGTAAGTGGACATACAGACGGCATCAAAACAAAATTATTCCGGATCATGGGGATTAGAGCCTAAATAATATTGACAAAGATCGGCAAAATAGTCGCTGATCGGGGTGTATATGTCTGATGCATCATGTGTAATTTGAAACGCTTTGGATTTGAAAGTATCAATCATATTTTCTTTTTCGATAAATTTCAGGGCATCTTCAAATTTTACACTTAAACTATTCAATATGGGGTCGTCGACGTATCCAAAGTCGTTACAAAAAGAAATACCGGTTTCAACATAGACAAGCAGGAGTGATGCGGCATATTCCGGCGAGGGATGCAGTTTTTGAAAAGCCATGAGTGCTTTGCGGGCATTTGGAATGTCGATAGGCCGGTTACCAGGCGGATAAAAAGCTGCAATAATTTGTTCTTTGTATTTATGAAAGAGCGCAGCTTCGTCTGGTTCTGCAAAGTGATCGAGGTACTCCTGATTTGATTTGTTTAGTTTATACAAATTACCAATCAGGTCAACTAATTGTTTTTTATCTAGTTTTTGAAATTTCTTTTTTACAGTTGCGAAAGGCATTTGAGTGTCTTTTTATTTTGTTGATGTATGAACAAGAATCTAAGATAATAATATGGCTGAGACATTTCCTTAGGTCTATAAGCCTGAGATTTCAACAGCAACAAAATATGGTACCAAAAGAACAGGATTGGCAATCATTCTGATGTAGTACGCAAGCTAGAGTAGCATAATATATATATCGCCTATCACTGGTTCTTCAATGAGGAACAAGGCCTGGAACCCCCCTACCTTCTACCTCCGGCGCAAGCAACACAGGCGTTTTAATGCATTTTGGACAATGAATTATATGTAAATGCATATAAAGTAGATTGTTTGCTCACTATTTATATCTAAATGCATATAAATTATGATAAAAGTTTATTCATTATATTTAATTGCATATAATTTGCTACATTTGTATGGTATTATATCTAAATGCATATAATGAAACAGTTATCAGAGTTTGTAAAGGAGCGGAGAAAGGAGGTCAACCTGACGCAAGAAGAATTTGCTGAACGCTCGGGTGTTGCACTCACCGTTATCCGTAAAATCGAGCAGGGAAAAACGAACCTGAATATGGACAAGGTAAATCTGGTGCTTAGAATGTTCGGACATGAACTGGCTCCGGTTAAAATTAAAGATATTGATGTATGAGAAGAGGAAAGGTGTTTTATAAAGATCATTTAGCCGGCATTCTCACCGAAACAAATGAAGGTGAATTTGTATTTCAGTATGATGAGGCTTATGTGATCGATCATCCTGATGATTTTATCACGTTTACTATGCCTGTGCGCAATCAGCCATATACAGATAAGCGCTTGTTTCCATTTTTTGAGGGACTGATTCCCGAAGGTTGGTTATTGAATATTGCTGCAGAAAATTGGAGAATACAAACAAATGATCGCATGGGATTATTGTTAGCATGTTGCAAAAATTGCATTGGTGCAGTAAGTGTAGAACAAATTATGGTTGATGATGAAAAATAAATGCCTGTATTGTTACGAATCTCTTGAAAGTGAAAATGATTTTCACGAGAAGTGTTCCATGCAGTTTTTCGGAACATCTGTACCTCCTGAAATACCATATTCACTTGATCAAATAGATGAACTTGCAAAACAGGTGGTAGAGAGAAGTGTGGCCGTTCCGGGTGTTCAGGCTAAACTATCCATGTCGCTGATAAAAAAAACAAAGGAAGAGAAAGCTGTTCGTCTTACAGTTGTTGATGCTTTGGGTGGCCAATATATTTTCAAACCACCATCTGACCGCTATCCTGAGATGCCGGAAAATGAACACGCAACGATGCGTATTGCTGAATCTTTTGGCATCCAGGTAATGCAATCATCGCTGATTCGATTACAATCAGGGGAGCTCTCATATATCACAAAGCGTGCCGACCGCACTGTCGCAGGAACGAAGATACACATGATAGATATGTTTCAAATTACTGAAGCGTTTGATAAGTATCGAAGTTCAATGGAAAAAGTTGGCAAAGCCTTGAATCAATATTCAAGTAATCCCTTGCTGGATTGCACATATTATTTGGATCTAGCAATTTTTTCCTATTTAACCGGCAACAATGACATGCACCTGAAAAATTTCTCCATGATAGAAGGCCCTTCAGGCTGGGTGTTGTCGCCGGCTTATGATTTATTAAATGTTGCGATTATACTTCCTGAGGACAAGGAAGAACTTGCCCTAACCCTGGCCGGCAAGAAAAGAAAATTAATGAGAGAGCATTTTGAACAACTGGGAGCAAGTCTGGGATTAACACCAAAGCAGATCAACGGAAGTTTTGCCCGAATGCTGGAAAATAACTCGAAGGCGATTGAATGGATTGATAAATCGTTTTTGTCGCCAGACATGAAAACCATGTATATAGAACTCCTGGTGAAAAGGTATGGACAGTTGGGGTTAAATTAAGAATCTGTTTATTCGGAACCCGATGCGGCATTACGAGCGTGGATGTGTGGTTTTTCTTTATCCAATAGGTTTTATGCACCCAATATGCGGAAATATTTTGTTAATTAAAAAGCAAATAAGTATTAAATTCACACAATAAAATAAATGCCATGAAAACCAAACTCAAGGAGGTATTAGACCTCATAGGACAAAATGACTACGTATACTATACTCGAAAAGCATTTGTTTACTTTTCAGAATGGTTGGCTTATTTGTTTACACTGATTTTTACTTTTTTGGGATTTTATTTAACCGGATATT
The DNA here is from genome assembly GCA_019694895.1 of Chitinophagales bacterium. Taxonomy (GTDB): domain Bacteria; phylum Bacteroidota; class Bacteroidia; order Chitinophagales; family BACL12; genus UBA7236. Next base: position 435 of record JAIBBA010000202.1, on the reverse strand, counting down.
TAAGTTCAGAATTTAATATTGCCGAAAAATTATCAAAAGAAAGTGAAAATCCTGATGCAAATAACTATGCTACTTTAATAAAATATTCTGTATTGATATTTTGTCTCCTCATTGCATTAGTATACTTTATTTATGCACGCCGTATGCGCGCGAACCGCCACTTCAGAATGCGCGTAAAGTCCGCAGAACGTAAACTAAAGGTGTTGGTGGATGATTTTGATGTGGTGATGAATGAAATGAATTAGGAAATTGTATATACAAGCACGTGCATGATAATTGACCTTACATTTATGAATAATTAGTTTGGAATAAATCAAAGGGATTTAATATCAAGTTCAACCTAGCAAAGCGCGAAAAAGAATTGATCAAACACTGCTGCTCCGAACTCACCTACAAAGAAATAGCAGATAAAATGTCCGTCAGCCAACGCACCGT
>JAIBBA010000201.1 GCA_019694895.1 Chitinophagales bacterium | reverse complement strand
CGCAGACAATGAAGACAAACTTCAGGATCGCACGCAGATGAGTACGATGGAGGTGCCGATTGAACAGATAAAAGCATTACCTGCCTTTCTTGGTGAAGTAGATGTATTAAAAACCCTGCAATTATTGCCCGGTGTTTCAGGTGGTTCAGAGGGCACGAGCGGTTTATTTGTTCGCGGTGGTTCTCCTGATCAGAATTTGATTTTGTTAGATGGTGTGCCTGTGTATAATGCATCACATCTTTTTGGATTCTTCAGTGTATTTAATTCAGATGCCATCAACAAGGTAACTCTTGTTAAAGGCGGATTTCCTGCACGGTATGGCGGAAGGTTATCAAGTGTTGTAGATATCAGAATGAAGGAAGGCAATATGCAAACATTTCATGGTGAAGGGAGCATAGGCATTATTGCATCGAGGTTAACATTGGAAGGACCTATTATAAAAGACAAAACCTCCTTTATAGTTTCAGCAAGACGAACATATATCGATCTTATCACAAGGCCGATTTTTGCATTACAAGACGATTATTCAGGGCAACAAGGCTATTATTTCTACGATTTAAATGCCAAGATTAATCACAAGTTTTCAGACCGCGACAGATTGTATGTCAGTGGTTATTTTGGTCGCGATAAGGCCTATTTTCATAATGATTATCAATATGATGCGGAAACAAATCGGTCGGAAGAAAGTGGCATTTCGTGGGGTAATGCCACTGCTGTTGCACGATGGAATCATATGTATTCAAAAAAGACTTTTGGCAATTTAACGGCAACTTTCACGGATTACACCTTTGATATTTTCAGCAATTTCACAGATGAGCGCGAAAATGATCCGGACACGTATTTTGGATTCGAATATTTTTCAGGCATCAATGATTGGAGTTTAAAATACGACGTCGATTATATTCCAAACCCCATGCATTATTTAAAATATGGAGGAGGATACACATACCATACTTTTCGTCCCGGAGCCACACAATTTGAAACCAATGAGCCCGGAACAGAAGATTTCAATCTTGAGCTTGGCGCACCAAATATTTTTGCACATGAATTTGATATCTATGGTGAAGACGATTATGAGATAAGTGATGTCTTTAAAGTGAACTACGGATTACACGCATCAGCATTTCTGGTAAATGAAAAATATTACGGCAGCATACAACCGCGCATCAGTGGCAGATATTTATTAAATCCAGACCTTTCGCTGAAGGCATCATTCAGTACCATGACGCAATATATTCACCTGTTATCAAACTCCGGCATCGGGTTACCAACAGATCTGTGGGTTCCTGCGACGGATAGTGTTCCTCCGCAAAAAGCATATCAACCTGCAATTGGAATAGCCTACACATTTAAACAACAATATGAGATTAGTGTGGAAGGATATTATAAATACATGAAAGATATCATTGAATACAAGGATGGCACCAATTATTTAGTTGATGGCTTGGATGGCTGGGAAGATAAAGTGGAATCAGGTGAGGGCTGGGCCTATGGCGCTGAATTATTTATTCAAAAGCGCAGCGGAAAAGTGACAGGATGGATAGGATATACGTTGTCGTGGAGCAACAGGCAATTCCCAACAATCAATCTGGGAGAAAAATTTCCATATAAGTACGACAGGCGCAATGATTTTGAGATTGCATGTATTTATAAATTCAACGACCATATAGATTTCTCGGGAACATGGGTTTATAGCACCGGGCAACCAATCAGTTTGCCGATTGCGAAATATGAAGGCATGTTTAATGAGACGATTTATGCCTATGAAGGTAGAAATGGATATAGAATGAATGCATATCATCGACTGGATTTAAACGTATCTTTTCATAAAGAGAAAGAAAAATATGAGCGCACATGGAATATTGGCGCATACAATGCTTATAGCAGAAAAAATCCCTTCTTCATTTATCTGGAGTATGATTATTTGACGAATACGAATAATTATAAGCAGGTGAGTTTGTTCCCAATTATTCCAAATGTTTCATGGGAATTTAAATTTTAGGGAAAGAGGAGAAAGGAAAGAGGAGAAAGGAAAGAGGAGAAAGGAAAGAGGAGAAAGGAGAGAGGGCTTGAGGTTTTTTTTACAGGACACGATAACAAGATAAATACAATGAATAAAGCGCTGACAAAATTAACGATGCTAGCAGTTGCATTGAGCATGTTTAGCTGTGAGAAGACTGTGTATTTTGAGGTAGAAACACAGGAAAACCTGTTGGTTGTGAATGCATTGATCATTCCCGACAGTGTAAATGACGCAACTATTTCTTTGAGTGTAGATCCTATTGCAATTGGTTTTGATGCTGCCTCAGTTTCAGATGCTACCGTTGATGTGTATCGCAATGATGTGTTGTCAGGTACATTTATTTCAGAGGGCGGAGGTTATTATACACTTCCTCCGACAGTATTGGCGGGTGCCGACGGCGAAGAAGTGCGTTTTGAGGTAAGTGCTCCCGGTCGCGAATCGGTATCAGCTACCACAACTATTCCTACATTAGTGCCAATTACATCGCTTGAAATCACAGACACCTTGTATGAAACGATTTCGTATAGTGTAATAGATGACGAAGGCAATGTAACTTATATCGATACAATTGTTCCTTATTTCAATCTTGAACTCACCTTTGACGATCCTATCGGTGAAGATCATTATATGCTTGATATTGATTATCAGGATGCATTTAGCTATGTTCAGGCATGCTACACTACCAACGACCCTGTATTTACTGTTGAGTCAAGTTATGGCTATGGCGGAGCAAATGATGATGGCAGTGTAACTTTTTGCGGTGATGTAGTTTTTTCAGATCAATCGTTTGAAGGAAAAACAAAAACCATTAGCGCCTTAGTATATGCAATTGAAACTACCTTTACTATTGACCCTACATTTGTGGTAACGTTGAAACATATTTCTGACGATTATTATAAATATTACACAACTAGTCAACAACAATATTATAACAACGGCGATCCGTTCAGCGAACCTACTGTTGTATTTGATAATATTACCGGCGGTTTTGGTATTGTCGCGGGTTATACCGTTAGTAAATCGACACTTCCCCTCGATTAATTATGGCATACGATACGCAACTTGCAGACCGCATATATGAAATTTTGCTGGCAAAGGAAATTCCCTTTACAGAAAAAAAGATGTTTGGGGGAATCGCTTATATGGTAAATGATGCTATGGCTTGCGGCATTATCAAAAATGATCTGATGATCAGATGTTTTCATGAGGATCATGAGAAATTACTGAAGATGCAACATGTAGGTGAAATGAAATTCACCGGCAAGTCGATGCGCGGATTTCTGATGATATATCCTTCCGGATTTGAGACAGATGCCGCTTTGGGATATTGGCTGCAACACGGTGTAAATTATGCATTGCTTGCTCCTAAGAAGCCCAAAAAGTCTAAGAAAAAGTAAGATTACTCTGTAATCTGCAATAATCAGAAGTTTCATGCGTTCCTTTCGATGGCGGTATTGCCATTCATTAAAAACAGGAACCATGCGATCTCAACTACTCTTCGGCATTGCAATTTGCATGCTTACAATTACACATTTACATGCACAAACTCCTCAAGTTGATCCTGCTTACATCGAAGTAACCGGCAGTGCTGAAATGGAAATAATTCCCGATGAAATTTATATATCAGTTTCTCTATCTGAAAGGTATGACGGTCGCGAAAAAGTAACACTTGCCGTGCAGGATGAAAAATTCTTTAATGCGATAAAGGAATTAGGTATCCCAATGGGTGATGTGCAGTTATCAGATGCTGTTACAGATTATAGCTATTATAAATGGCGTAAAGAAGATGCGCTTGCCACCAAAGATTATATTGTATTGGTGCACACTGCAGAAATGACATCCAAGCTATTCAAAAAATTGGTTGACATAGATGCTGAAAATGCGAAGGTTACCAAGGTAAGTCATTCAAAGATTGAGCAATATCGCAAGGAAGTAAAAATAAAAGCGATGAAGGCTACTCATGAAAAAGCGGAATATATGCTCGAGGCCATTGGACAGGAACTTGGTAAACCGATTGTAATTACGGAGTTGAATGAAAATGTGTTAACCACCAATTATGCGCAGTATGACATGAATTCCTACAGGACTGCCAATTTCATGTTAGCCGATGGTTACACCATGCC
>JAIBBA010000078.1 GCA_019694895.1 Chitinophagales bacterium | reverse complement strand
GCCAGATCATTGTGGCGACAAAGTTTGATAAAAATCGATTAATCGTTCGGCGATGGCGCTGTTGCTAAGGTTGCGCATCATATAGCGTTGCGCATCGAGACCTTTGTCGCGCGTAGATTCCGGCGATAGCAGCAGTCCGGTTACCAGCTGTGCAAATTCCATAGGGTCGTCGGCCACATACAGGTGCAGGTCCATTCCTTCGGGCATACCTTCAGCGCCTTTGTAGGTAGTAACCACCACCTTGCCGACAGCCATGGCTTCAGCGATCTTGATTTTCATGCCACTTCCTGATAAGAGCGGTACCACACAAACAGCTTTATCGGCAGCAAAGGCCACGGCATCGGGCACTTCGCCATAAAATTTTACACCTTCGGGCAGTGCTTCGCCGAAATTTTTGGGTGCATTTCTTCCGGCGAGATGCATAGTAGATTCCGGAAGCATGGCCTTTATTTTCGGCCAAACGGCTTCAAAAAACCAGTATAATCCTTCTATATTCGGCAGCCAATCGAGGCCGCCAATGCAATAAATATCATGTCCTGTAACGAGGTTTGGACTGGCACCCGGAATTTCCATGCCTGTTGGCGCGTGCATACAAGCGAGTTTCGGCATGAGCGTTTGATAATAGCCGGTATCAACGGTTGAAATCGGTAAAACGCCATCGACATGCGTTTTCAGCACTTCAAGTTCATAGGATTTTAAGCGATTAGCCTGTATTTGGAGATACCTTTTCCTGAATTTTTTGAATTGATGATCGGCCACATTCTGCCAGATCTCAAATTCGAGATTATGTGAGCGATAAATGCGTTTGGCAACAGAATCGGTTCCGGAGAGCGGGAGATATTGCACCAGGTAGAGTCCTTCAGCCTGAATAACATCGAAATGATGTTCAGCATCCAGAGTAAGCACCTTATCCTTAAAGCTTTTGCTGAAAAAGCGGTCGACATGATAGGGTTTAGTACCTAAAAGGTTGCGAAGAGCTCCAATAGCGCCAATGCCTGCCCTCACCTCATGGCTGATAAACGTAACGCCATACATAGGTGGTATTTCAGCTGCCGGAAAATGGTGTTTGGCGGTATTCATATACAATAAGGTAACCGCATGACCAAGATCGGCAAGCCCTTTTGCCATTTGGCCTATAGCTATAGCTTCACCATCACGGGCCGGATAGGGAGGTTTTTTTGCAAGGAGGAGGATGCGCATGAGCACGCAAAATTACGGTTTTACATGGCCTTCGGCATCAATATTGTAAATTTGCCGCAGCTATGTTGCTGAATAAAAAGATCGTGGTGGTGCTTCCGGCTTACAATGCCGCTAAAACCCTGGAGCAAACCTATGCCGAAATTCCTTTTGATATTGTTGATGATGTAGTATTGGTTGACGATGCCAGTCGCGATGAGACGGTGGAAGTGGGGAAGAAAATCGGCATCAAACATATCATCCGTCACGAAAAGAATAAAGGTTACGGCGGAAATCAGAAATCTTGTTACAACAAGGCGCTGGAATTGGGTGCCGATATTGTGGTGATGTTGCATCCCGACTATCAGTATACACCGAAGCTGATTACCAGCATGGCAAACGTGATTGCGCAGGAACTGTATCCTGTAGTGCTGGCAAGTCGCATATTGGGTAGAGGAGCATTGAAGGGTGGGATGCCGTATTATAAATATGTATTTAATCGTTTCCTTACCTTTTCGCAGAATGTGTTGATGCGTCAAAAGTTGTCGGAATACCATACCGGATACCGTGCATTTTCAGGCGAAGTATTGAAGAACATCAACTTTATGGCAAACAGCGATGATTTTGTGTTCGACAATCAGATGCTTGCCCAGATATTTTTTGCCGGTTATGAAATTGCCGAGGTTACCTGTCCGACCAAATATTTCGATGAAGCCTCTTCCATTAATTTTAAACGTTCGGTAATTTATGGATTAGGTGTCCTTCGCACATCTATGCAATATAGGATGCAGAAGTGGGGAATGGCAAACCACGCCTACCTGCGCAAACCCTGATCGCCATTGCGCAAAAGCGATAATTTAATGATACACCGTTCTTTTCAAAATTATTTTTCCTTTCTCCTTTCTCCTTTCTCCTTTATTAATTAATTTTACTTTGCTAAAAAACATCAAAATGTTCCGCAAACACACAATCACCTTGATCGCCCTGATGATGGGGATCTTTTTCAAGATACAGGCACAAAGTATTGTGCTCTGTGAATCTTATGATGATAATGGTACCGCAACCGGTATTTATAATTCATGGGACATCAAATCCGGTGGTTCCTATGTATATATTTTATACAAACAAGACTCGAGATTTTCATCCGGATCCTGGTATTTATACATCGATTACGACTGGACTAATTCCGGTACGTTGACAGCATATGAAACGCTTCCGTTAGAACCGGCTCGTGATAAAAATTGGCTGGTGTATGATTTTAAATTTACGGATGCAGGTAACTATCGCGCATATATCATGCACGACGGTGTTGAGCTGGCTTCTGTGAATTTTAATATTGGTTGGCAAGAAGGTGAAGCACCAACAACTTCCGGTTCTTCAACCATCGACACCTATTATTATGAAGATTCTGAATTAAAATTCTGCGGCTCAGTTGACGCTGAAGGTAATCCTATGGGAATTGCTACGGAATTTTATATGGGCAGTAATGGTAAGGCAAGTTTCAAAGCCTACCTCGATAATGATTTTAAGGCTATTCAAACCTCTTTAATATATGTCGATGTATATAAAGAAGGTGTAACTGACCCTGTAGATGCATTTTCAATTACCGTTCAACCTGATTGGGATTATATTCACTTTCAGCTCGATTTAACCTCCGCAGGTTTATACCATGTTGATTTGTATAATGCTGACGACATCTTTATCAATACTGCGGATGTGGTGATAAGGTGAGGCGAGTGGGTCAGTGGGTGAGTGGGTGAGTGAGTTTGCATGCAGGCTTTGCGACTTAGTAACTTTGCGACTTTGCGCGAAACAAACACATACCACAATCAACTTTTTCGCAGCATTTTTTTGAGGAAAGCAATTTGCCCCATGTGATAGTGCAGGTGTTCTATAATACCGGTAATATTGCGATAATAATTACCGTATTTACCATCATTAAACGGCTCCCACCATTTTTCATCAGGGAATGATTCTATCAGTGCGGCAAATACTTCAACATCAGCAAACACCTTATCAACCAATGCCTGCCATTTTTCTTGATCGGACAAATCCGGCAAAATAAAACTATCACTGTCCTTTCCCACCAAAGGTGCACCACGCAATACGGGAATCACAATGTCTAAATAATAACCTGTATGATTCACCAAAGTTGCAATGGAATTAAATCCTTCAATCTGTTGAACAGCTTCGTCACGGGTAACATCGGATAACAGCGTTTTCAGATTTACGGCAGTCCAGTTATCGCCATCATGTGCATCTCGGAATTGTTTAGCGATTTGTTGCGAAAGTTGTGATGTCATATGTCGTCGATTTTAGGTTGTTCTTGTTCTTCCGATGGAGTTGCTTTAACTATGCGATTCGCCAGATAATGGCTGATAGGGCTAGACCATGTGAAAAGAATTAATGCAACAGCAATATTGAGGATTGGCTCAATCAGCCCATTTTTATCAAAATCAACAGGCATGTAATCCATATGTCGAGGCGTATTGGAGGCGATAAATTGACCAAATGCCATGAGAAGTGTAGGGATATTCCAGAACAACAAAAATATGGATGCAATCAATATACTTACATTAAGCATAACCTGTGGTTCAATCTTGAGATTTATTTCTTCTTCCATTTGATGCGGTCGTAAGATTCGACGAGCCCATTTGTCGGATTTAAATGTCAATTGATAAATAACTACTGCATAAATAAGAGGCCCTAAAACATAAATGCCAAAAAGAGCAATGACATATGAAAATTGACCATCATCCGGACCTTGCCAAATAAATGTAATCTGTGGGATGGTAAATATCAATTGAATGACACTATTCACCAATTGAATTACCATAATAATCCCCGTTATTTTGAGAGTAAGATCGATGAGTTCAGGGCGTTTCATGAGTTTGTTTTATCAAATATGTAAAAAATATGTGACGAAACAAAACCCGGTATTTTTATCGGTAGGTGATTTTCTGAGGGATAATTATTTGACCACCTCCACAAAAATGTCATCCACCCAAACAATTGCATCAGCGCCGGTAGGATTTGCTGTAGCGCCAAATTCAATGCTGCTATACATTCCTTTGGTGCCTTGCTGAAAATAGAGGATGTCTTGCGGTAAGGTTACAGTATGATTGTTGCTGAGTATTAGTTCACCATTTTGATACAGTTTAATGGTGCCGTCGTCTTTTGTAGATAAATACACTTCCCAATTCAGATACACCCATTCATTTCTTGGAAATGGAATCTGTGATGTTGTTGGTTGATAAATATCATCCTCAAGATATTTATGTTCAACCATCAGACAATTATCTACAATAGCAAGTCGGATACCGGGACCGGCACCGATGGCAGTTTGTTCTTCAAGATCCATGATAAACAACCAATTGAGTTCATTATCTCCCGGTATATAGTACCATCCACTTGCTCTCATAGTTTCACCTTCCCAGAATGCCATATTCTGTTTACTGAAACTTGCTTTCGATACTGTTCCATCGGCACCAGCCTGAGCGAAGCATTTAATACTTTTCAATCCGCCATGGCTGAATGTAGAATCAATAGTGATGGTGTTCTCCGGCATGGTGAGTTGTGTGAATGACCATAGTACATCATCATCAACAAACATATCGTCGACGCTGTGATATGCTTCAAAATCTTCATCGAATTGATCAGGCCCTTCGAAATAGGCATGATCGAAACATCCGACAATGGTGACAATGAGCAGTGCAGCAATTACGGTTCTTTTCATTTTACCGAGGTATTTATGGTGTAGCCAATACTCAATCCTCCCCAATGTTGCCACTGGAAATCAACTAAATAAGAAATTAACGGTGTGTATGATGCCTTAAAATACCAGGGACTCGTTTCTTTTTGATATCGATATCCGACAGCTGCTGTTGTCAGCATAAAAAATGCTCCTTTTGTGGTGATGGTAACACCTTGTCCCAAACCCATATCCAGTTTAGAAGTTCCCTCTCCAAAACGTGCGTTTATCATCAGAGGAAAAACCAGTCCGACGCCATTATTTTTATCTATCGGTGCCAGGCTAAAACCTGCACGCCATGTGAGGTCCCATTTTCCGAAATCTTTAAAATCCTGCTCGTAATTAATGGATCCCAGTCCACCACTTCCGGCGAGTTCTAGAGAAATATATTTTGCGTGGTCTTCAGACTGTGCACTGAGTGTATGCAAACACATTAATAAGAGGCATAACGAGAAACAGCGAAACAACTGCATCATGAAAAAACGAATTTATATAAACATGTAGTATACCGAATGAACGAACGAATCAATTGATGTCATACCATTTTAAACCCGGGATTGTAAATAATGCCGACAATATTTCCCCATGGATCGAAAACAGTAGCTACCATGATATCGTCGCCAACAGCATGCGGTGCTTCATGTGAAGTTGCTCCGACAGATACAAGATGGTCATAAGATGATTGAATGTCATCTACACCCCAATATACCAACATGTTATTTCCGTAAACATGTTTTTCTTCTTCTTCTGGCAATAGTCCCAGTTCAAAACCTCCGATATCAAATCCGACATAAAATGGATGGTCGAAATACGGGGTTTGATTGAAGGCTTTTGAATACCAGGCTTTTCCGGCTTCAAGATCTGTTACTTTGTAAATGCATGTGCGCAGTCCCTGCATAATGAATGATTATTCAACAAGTATACTGAAATTGAAGAAAACACCTATCATTTTTTTCTAATCGGTTTTGCAGCAACCAGCGTATATGCGTCGTGGAGTAATTTTTTTAGCATGCCGATGTCAATTTTTGTTGTATCGGCGTGCGTCCAACCTTGGTGACCCCATTTGTTTGGTACGGGTTCGATGTGGGGAGAGGAATTAGTGTATGCTTCCTGTTGCAATTGACTAAGTTTAACGGTGGAAGAGGTCGTATTTGGATCGTAGGTGCAAAAAATTTTGCCTTTTATGCGAAAGGATATTTTTTCAAAATGCGCCTCCTGCGTTACATCCGGAAATGCACAGGCGATATTGCAAAGTTGATGGAAAGTGGCCATATCAATAATCCTTTTCAAAAAACTTCCAAGTCACATAGATATCGTCTTAGATATCATTTGCGATCCGCTTGTCAATTTTACTATGTAAATCCCTTTTGGGAAAGGTTGCATGTCGATATTGTATGCGCCTTGCTGCCGGTTGCTATCAAGTATTTTCTTGCCGCTGCTGTCGAATATTTCTAATTGATGGGATACTTTGCAGCTTACAAATACCTGCTTGTTGTAAACGAATATTTCAGCGTTTAATTCTAATAAATTACTCACAGCCACTGTTGTTGTGTCGCCAATGGTATCGCCGGCAATAATGGGCGTTTCACATTTTGATTCATAAGCAAAATCGTGCACAATCAATGTCTTGGCAGAATCAGCGGTTGAGCACCTGATCCAACCATAATGTTTGCAATCGTCACCTCCGAGAAAACGGACGCCTAGAAACATGGAATCTATACTCGGAGTCCATGAGCCAATGAAATAATGCCATACCCAAGGTGTTTCGTCTACGTCAAAAAACCCAATCCCCATCAATTGATAATGTCCATACTGAAAACTCAAATCGCTATTGATTATTTCTCCGGCGTTAATAGCGTAGGGGAAATAAGTAGTTCCACCGCCTGCACCATTGGTGGCAAAAATTCCGGCTATGCTATTTTCAGGGTTAAAATTTGGACCGCATTTTAAAATATGGTTAAACCTGTACCATTCATAGTAAGTATTTGTGAAATAACTACTCCTTTTTAACAAGAAAAAATCATTATTGCTGTCACTATCCATATCAATGTAAACGAAATCGCCCTGAAATTGTAATTCCACGTCTGGCTCAATATCAGTATATATAGCTTGAGAAAATGAATTATTTTGTATCAGAAGCAATGCTCCTGCAAGACAGGAGTATTGTTGTAATGTAAATTGTTTTTTAGCTCTCATTAAATTTTGATGATTTTTTTTGATACTGAAAAGCTTTTTTCTTCATTGCTGATAACAATAAAATAGATACTTGAAGGAAGGTTGCTTATATCAATATCTTGATTTTGGGAGATTACTGTATTTAATAGTAGGCTACCGTGAATATCAAAAACCGATACATAGAATGTGTTGAGTAATTCTTCGGGTATATCACATGTAATGCGAAAGGCATTCGCAGTTGGATTGGGATACACCTCAATTTGATCGTCCGAAAGCGTCAGCCCTTCTCTTGGAGTGATATAAAATGGCACTTCAATATAACCATAGGAATTTGCAGGGACTGTAAGGCAAATGGCACCTCCCGGTAAGCCGGAGCATTCAGGTTCATTGATAACAGGGCCATTGATGTATTGTATCTCGAACGGATGCTGTTGATCAGTAGTGTTATAGCAGATATTCATTTTATATAAAAAACTATTCCCACTATTGGAATAGAGTTGTGTAGGAGCGATATTATAAATCAATGCCTCACCATAGGCCAAAGCGGTAGAACCAGGATAGAGCATCAAGATATTTCCTTTTTCCAATACATAGCTTTGTGTTTCGGTTTTCATATTGGAATAGTAAATATACAGTTTTTTACTTGATTTGTCAATAAAAACTGTTGGTTGTATATTGGGATTATGCACATAAGCGGTAAAATTAGAGGGCAGGTACTTAAGGTTGTGATTCTTTATTTCGCTAAGCATATCAAATGTATGGTACATAGTACGTTTCAAAAACAAATTCTGATCTGCAGGTGGTGTTATTAAGGTGTCCGGATTACCAAGTTCGTCAAGATGTTTTTCTCGATCTGCTCTATCTGATTGTAATAGCAAGGTATAATATGAGCCACCACCAAAGGCATGGAAGGTGGAATAAGTGTGAAAACCCTTTCTATAATTTTTGGCATAATTCTGTTTTATATCTTTTAAAAACCATTCTTGTATAAGCCATCCATGTTCAAATGAATTACAGAAAGAACTTAGAATGTATTGTTCGGGATCATTCGCTGAGTAATCAGTATTTTTATCTTTAAGGTTCCACTCTGTTGTCCACAAATCTTTTTTCCAAGCCTCATTCCCATAAAACATCAAGTCGAGCCTCTGTTGATCATAAGATTCAGCGTACCTTGTTCGAATAAATTGTTTAAAGTTCCCGAATCCATTGGAACCCAATCCTATCACAGCTTTATATGCATTGCTTAGACGTTCGTCAGTTATATCGAATTGCCACTGGTCATTGGTCCAATCGTCACAATCTTCTGTGACACATCCACCGGCTATGCCCGAATTTGGATATAGAGAATCACATAAGTTACTAGTTGCCAATGAATCCCAATTGGTTTGAGCATCGTAGTAGGTGTGTAGGACAACCGCGTCAAATAAATAACGGGTTGAATCACCAACAACTATACTGTCTTGAAAATGCGTCACCAAGGTATCGTTCCAATTTGTTGACAAATCTTCCATCATGCGGAAAGCAAATTTGGTTGAGTCATTATTTTTGAGATTGGCCGCCGGGATTCCAACCTTTATTTCTAAATCCGGGTCAGATTTGAATGCTGAAATGAAATCGTGATCTTCATAATATTCAGGGCTAAATACATATGCGGAAAGGGAATCGAGCCAAGTATTGTAATCGTCTGAGAAGTAACCATCAGGGATGTCAGCTTGACCTTTTCCGTTAATTAAGTACCAATAATCATTAAAACCCTTCCAGCCCATAATGTCCGTACCCCAGTTCAAATTGCATTCATTTCCCATTTCGACGCCGACCACATTTACCGCTGTTACCCCGTTTCCTCCTTCTGCTTTTGGTGCAGGGTTTCGAAGGTAATCAATAATATGCCTGCAATCTGTTGCAGATTCGCTAATCACATTTAGATCGACTATTACGTCAACGGTATAACTCTCCCATTGTTGAATTGAGTCGACAAGGGCAATAAACTGGTCAATATACCGCTGTTGCTGATTTGTAGGTATATTATTTTCTTGATTTATCCATTTATCATACAACTTTTCGAAATCATCAGCGTATTTAAATGCGTACATCCAATTATCACAACTATCACATGAAGCATCTGCCAAATCATAAATAATAGAATTCACATACACTGAGTCTTCAGCATCAATATCGCCATCTGTTCCATCGTAATATCTAATGATTTCTGTGATATCATATCCGTAACCTTTAATCGGATCAAGCGTATCAAATGGGGCTTCTGCATCTTGATAGGGTAATAAATGCATCCAGCGGCTACTTGCTCCTCCCGGAAACCGCAAGACTTGTGGTTTTAGGTCTGCCATCCATCTCCACGATTGTGGAAAATTTACATTAGCGGTATCCTGCGGCAGCCGTTCAGATGTGAAAATTCCCTCAATATGGTAGCCGAAAAGTCCATGTTCTACCTCCTTTGGTAAAAAACCGGGTGTTATTGTGATATCCTTTGTCGCATCAACTAATCTGAATTCGCTTACTTCAGAAACAGTATCACCACCTATTGAATTCGTGTCTTCATATAGTATGAATAATGTATCTAATCCTGCTAAATTAATGTCGATTGTATCGCCTGTTTCAAAAGCTGTACCGGTATCGAGTTCGACAGGAACAGAATCCGGAAATACAATTAATGTACTTCCCGATTTTTGAAAAGTTAATTCATTTTTACGGTAGGATTCTGTGTTCTTGCCAATCGCACTAAACAAGTTTGATCCAATAAAAATCAATAGCAATATGTAAATTGCAATTGGTTTTATTGAAGTTCGTTTATTTGTTTTCATAAGGTGTATTTTAATAAAATTATGAATAAATTTAATAATAAATTAATAAATGGTATTTTTTACCTAGCACTGATAAATGAGGTATTGAGCCGACTCAGGAATTACATTATACTATTTTCTTATTGTTGAGTAATTGCTGTTACATATTGAAATGGTATTTGGAAAAAAAGTAATTCAGAATACAATATTATTAAATTACTGGTTTTAAATTAATAACAAGCTGTGCAACTAAATATTTTAATACATTCAGTGTCGGGTCGTTTATGACAAAAGTGGGGGAATTTGATCTGTCAACTCAATGCCACCACCATCCCGATAGTAATTGCCACAAATGAGCCCAGGATATTCATGGTGCCTTCATGTTTAACAAGAGCCTGTAACAGGAAGTCCATCATGCCTCCCATTAAACTTAGCCCTGCCAGTCCATAAACTGCCGCCATACCAAAGCCGTCTTCATTTTTTAAATCGCTGTAATTAGTCATGGCGTAAATAATCAATCCGATCATAAAAGCTGCAGAGCAGGCATTGAGAATGGTGAGCTTATAGCGCATAGCAATAGATTGTTTGGATTAGCACATAGCTAATTTAACATATTTGCCTAAACATAGACACATAGAGTAAGGAATTGATAATTTTCGGCCGGGATCACACTTTCCGGTTCCCGGATAGGATGCCTATTTCTGACCATGGCCGAGAGAAAAGCGGAATTCTTATAAAAGGCCAGAGCAGGATTGTGCCGAAGATGGTGCCTAACAGTGCGCCGAAATATACATCAACAAGAAAGTGCTGCAACAAGTATACTCTGCTTATTGCAACTATTACAGCCAGCGCAAAAAACAAGCGTGTGTAGCGTTTATCCTGCGCAAAGTAGCAAAGTAAAACACATAATGTAAAGGCGGCGGCAGTATGCCCTGACGGGAAGCTGAAATTGCTGTAAAGATCTAGTCCTTTTACATAATGCAGATCCATATTTTTCAGCACAACGCTCGGCCTTGGTTCGTTATATTCTTTTTTGATGAGGTTGATAAACAATGCGCTGAAAAAACTGCCAACGGAAGCTATTATTCCCCAGCGCAATTTTAATATGAATAGAATTAAACAAATTACACCAATTACGAAACCATCACCAAGCCATGTGGCATATCTGAAAAAAAAGTCAGCTGCTTGCGTGTGACGAAAATTCAGCCATAAAGAGAAATCGGATTTTTCGGTGAAAGGTAGTATCGCTCCCACTATGATCATAGTAATTGCCCATAGCAGGTAAAATTCTTTGTTATGGCGGATGATACCTATCATGATTTAATCTTCGAAAACACTCCTTTTAATTTAACCAATTGATTGTAATACCATTCACCATCAACAATAGGAGCATCATTTTTGGCTTTGATGGTGAGGAATACACATATCGGGACTAAAATAAATGAGGATAACCACATGCCAACGAATGGCGATAAGGCAGATTGCTCAGCCATTTTTTCGCCGGTAATATTCAGGACGTAATAAAAGATAAATATGATGATACTTAATAATACCGGCAATCCAAATCCGCCTTTGCGTATGATGGCACCTAATGGCGCACCAATGAATACAAACAATAAACAGGATAATGGCAAGGTATATTTTCTATTAAGTTCGATGAGATGCGAGTTAATCTTCGTGCGTGTGTTTTTCATGCGCATTAAAACCTGATTGGTATAACCTGTTTGTGTACGGACACTTTGCAAACTTTTTTTAATGACAGGTAAGCGTTGCGCCAATGGAATAAGTTCAATAAATGATGATGCCTGATGAGCGTAAGCAGTATCATTGAATGTTACACCAGGTGCTCGTCCCTGTAAATACGAAACCCGAAGGGTGGGAGCAAGTGCTTGCGCCTGATTATTGTTATTGGTTTTCAGTGAGTCAATGGCATGCGACAATTGATGCGTGTTCAGCATCTTGAAATGGTTCTGATAGAGCTCTTCGCTGGTATGTGTCATCTGAAAGCCACTGAGATCGAGCGATTTGTTCCACTCAGCAAAATGCATGCGCACGTGTTGAACATGGCGTTTACCTTTTCCGGTAGGCGCTAATTGTTCGTATTGCTTGCCATTTTTCAGTGAGAAAACTAAATTGTTATTATCGCTGGTGGTTTGCATTTTACCGCTTTCGGCAATGAGCACATTATCGTTGGAGTGATCCAATTCTTCATAAATAGTTACTTCGTGAATAGTAACATTATCATCACTTTTTCCGCCGATTAAAATACTATAACCATCAATTTCATTATAGAATTCATTTGGTTTGATGTTGAGTGCCGGTTTTTGTTTGGTGATGTCGACAAGGGAGACAACGAATTTCAGGTAAGCACTGGGAAGTACATAGTTATTGAAAAAATAAGCGCCAATCGCAATAAACACACCTATCAGTAATGTGCTGCGCATGAAGGTGAACATCGACAATCCTGCACTTTTCAACGCGGCAAGTTCAAGTCGTTCTCCAAGGTTGCCATAAGTCATGATACATGCCAGCAGCACGGCAATAGGCAATGCAAGCGGCACCATATTGGCGGATGCATAGAACAGCAATTTCATGATTACATACCATTCAAGCCCTTTGCCTACCAGATCCTCAATATATTTCCAAAGGAATATCATGAGGAATATGATCAGTGCGATGATAAAACTGATAATGAAGGGACCCAGGAATGATTTAATGATATATTTGTCGATCTTCGTCATCTATGCACATCTTTGATCCTGCCGAGGCTGCATTGTTTTACAATCCCGATGTTTTTGCTGTTAAACGCAGCGCGACACAGAAACTGTATGCAGCCTTTGAAGACTTGCGCCTTCGTCTCAAAGATACGGGGGAACAACTACAATTTCCGTTCCCAAATGAGGTTACCTCCATATCTGCAAAGATATCGCAGGGGGAAAATTATGGTGGTTGCCCGTGGGTGATGCTGGATTACCACCGATATTTCAAAGAGAGGGACATGTTTGCCTTCAGGGTAATGGCGTGGTTTGGACATTATTTCAGTGCGCATCTTGTGTTGGGAGGGAGGTTTATCAACGTTTACAACAGAAATGTTAAGGACAATTTGGAAGGCAGTGATGTTTTTTTTACGCTGCACGATACCCCTTGGGAACATGCTGTCGGGACGCCGATTAGTTTGCCTTTGAAGGGTTTAACTCCTGCACAAATTTCAACGCAAGCAGATGAACATCAGTTTGTAAAATATTCGATTTGCATTCCATCAGCTGATTTATCCAAAGTCATTGATGAGGTAGTTGCCTTTTATCGGTGCAGTTTTAACACAGTTACATAATGGTTTTTCGCCGGATGCAGCCCTTGACTTTTGGTGCTACCTTTTTGTCAAGAAAAAGGTAGCGGAAGGCTTTTTGCGAAGCGAAGTTTTCGTTTCATCGAATTAATACTTTAAACCACAACTTTGCTCCGCATGACAACTATCTTCCACCTTTTGAAGCCAAAAGGTGGAGCCAAAAGCTCAGGGCTTCTGCAGCTGCATGACACAGCCCTAATGCTTGCGTCATGGCCCGCAAGAGGTCAGATTTTTCAAAGTACTTGATTATTTGATTTCCTGTTGTTTGTACCAGGAATCTCAATCGCAGTTATTAACGACTGCTTTCGGGCTTACTTGGTAGTCTTCGATCGGGATTGTTGACCGACGCGGCGCATAAGGGCTGTTGTCAGCATCTGCAAATGCCCTGTCGTGGCGAGAGAGATTTAAGTTTTTCTGAAGAGTATGTGATATGCGTTTGATGTGGCGTGTGTTTTAAGTGGTGTGTATTTGATATTGAAGAGTAAATAAAAATATCCCTCGGTCAACGAAAAAACCGGGCATCATCAGGCGTGCATCTTAGCCCTTAGTTGAAGGCAGCCACAAAGTAGTTCTTCAGACATACTGAAAGCAGAGCGAAAGCAGGCGTTTTAGCATTATACATGAACATGTAACCAAACATTTAATTGCATCAATATGCGCTGTCGCAACAACAACCCGCCCTCTTTCGATCCTCGCTGCCGAGACTTAGGGATAA
>JAIBBA010000200.1 GCA_019694895.1 Chitinophagales bacterium | reverse complement strand
CAAACCTATACCCCTCCTGCCATTCGCGCCCCGGGAGTAGCATCCCAAATGGATGGTGGTTTCAAAGAACTGGATTAAAGATTGAAACCAATATTTCTTAGGTTAGGATAAAAATAACACATTTATTAATAAAATAAAAATAAGATCCCAATTCCCATAAGAACATTGATACCTTATTCCAAGATTTTTCCATCTTGAACAATCCAAGAATTAACAATTTTCTCATTAGTTATATTAAATCTTACCGAATATTCTTTTGTGGGTAAATAGATCGCATCTACATATTCTAATTCGAAATAATCTAATTTGAACGAGAGGTGCAGATCTTCAATGATTTGCAATGCAATTTTGTTATATAACTCCCAATTTGAAGGGGTGTTTGTTGAAATAAAACTATTTTCTTGTGCAAGTATGTAAATGGTTAAATTATAGTAAGAAGGATTATTTCGGCTCTTTTCAAATGCAATTGCAATGGAGTCTGTACCAATTAAGTCGCGAGATTTTTTGGAAATTAGTTGTATATCTGCAAACTCACCATGTTTCTCCACTTCATTTGGGTAATTATAATAACCTCTCCATGGTCCTAGAGGAAACCCATCTTTAAAGTTCATTATCATAATAATGCTGCCCTCCTCCCGTCTTTCCAATTTACCGGTATATGGCAAGGAGTCGTATTTGCTATACACAATCCTTTGGATATAAATGTCTTCTTCATCAATTGTGTTAGTATTAATGGATAAGCAGCCTACTAAAAAGTAGGCGAAAAGCAGAATAAGCATATTTGTTGTTCTTTCCACAACTCAATTATTTAAAGATTCTGCAGCTCCCATATTATCCATTAGCCACATTTCACGAAAAAATGGAAAGTTGTTATACCCAGTCTTTACCATAAATTGGTCGCGTGCCGGGTCGTTATTTCCTTTATCTATTCTTTGTGCAATATCCGCTGCACTTGAGATTCTAGAGAGGGTAAGCCCATAAACATGGCCCCAAACGCCAAAAGCGTAATTGCCGTAATCATCATAATGCATTAAATTTCCATTATATAATGAGTATTCCCCGATGAATTCAGCATCATAAGACGCATCTTCATTGAGTCCAGCCCTTTTAGTGCTTTTCAAATCATAGCGTCTATTCGGCCCAACTAAACTTGCAAATTTTGCATACATTTCCACCTTTGTATCCATTATGTCTTCCGGTGTATTTAATTTATTCTTCAATAACCGTTTATATGATTTACCAATAGTCCCAAATAAAAATAACGCATCAGTGACATCTTCATTAAATTCATCTGTCATATCCAATAAATCTTCTTCGTAAACTTGTGAACCAGCAGCCCAACCGATATTCTTTAATGGATGATTTTTTCGCAAGTTTTTGCCGTCAATTTTCTTATTAGGATTGTTTTTACCTTTTTGATAAACTAGAGCTGTAGCCGTTAACCAAGGATTGCTCGGGTCGTAATTATAGGCATTTTCATCGACAATCCAAATGGGATTCTTTTTATCTTCAGGGTTTATTTTGGTTGTAAGTTTAGTTCCAGTGTTTTTCGAATACAACAAAGTGTCAGCTCCTGTAGGATCAATGAGAAACAACGGGCTATTTGAAAATGCGGCGTACGGGGACTCATGTGTTTTCCTTATGGGGTCTAGGTTCCACCTTCTACCTAACATGGCATCATACTCCCAAAACTCAGCCGTAAAATAATTTCCACGGCTGGATATTTCGTAATCTTGTTCCAAACCACCAAACCCAAACCTATACCCCTCCTTCCATTCACGCCCCGGGAGTAGCATCCCAAATGGGTCGTAATCCTGAGCGGAGATAACATCTGCCTCATAAATGTTTATGACGCCATCGGCATTTGTATCAAAAGCTAAGCGGCGGTCACTAATAACTGAAAGAACGTTTCCAAGGTGGTTGGTTAATTCATAACGCTTTTCACCAAGGGTTCTGTAAAAATAACTATCTTCTGTGAATGATGCAAGCATGTCTACTGTTGTTTGCACCATGCCTAGACGACTACTGCCATAAATATGTAACTCACTCAGATCCAAAGTATTGGATGTGCCCTCTTCTTCCCTTGTATATACAGCCATGATGTTTCCTTGGGCATCGCGCACATAGTATGTATAAACGATAGGCCCGCTTGCCGGTGTGAATTTCTTCATGATGCGGTTACCGGTTGCATCATAGGCAAACTCCAGATTGGTATCATCAGATTTGGCAATAGACTTAATTTTTCCGTAAACCGTCCACGCAATCGATTCAATTCCTTCGCTAAGGTCTGATACCAGATTTCCAATCTTATCGTAGGTATAGATATCGTGCTGAGTGCCTGTAGCAATTGGGTCGCTGTCTATTCCGGCTTGGTCGTCGATGTCTATATCTGTGTATGCTGCGTCAGCAACAGCATCGCCAACATATTGCAATTGATTGGTGCCCTCATAGTAGTGATAGGTCATTTGATCCATATCATATCCTGATGCGCCTGTTCCAGCACGGTTCATTGTCAGGATATTTCCATTACCATCGTAGGTATATGATGTTTTCCATTTGTTAACAGCATAAGTGCTTGCACCGCCCCAAGTAAACGCAGCAGTTGTGGTCATTGCCTTTTCATAACTGCTACTGGATTTAATGCGATTCAATTGATCGTAAGAATACACCTTTCCTAAAACATCGGCCTTATCATGCTTGCCATCGGCATCACCTGCTTCCAGTGGACGCAAAAGTGCTGTGCTCATGGACATGATGTTGCCATTGAATAAGCTGTTTGCTGCACCATCAAAATTAGTTGCACTCACGTTTGGAAGGAATTTGTATGCAGCACCGGTATTTATTTGGGTATAATCATCGTCGAAATAGCCTAATGTAAATCCAAATGCATCCTGTGCGATGTATTTATGTGTATTTGAGGCATCATCATATCCATCCTTACCCATGTCTCTATCAGGAATAAGCGCTCCGGCATTTACTCCTTTCAGCCAACCTTGAATGGTATAGGCATAATCGGTACCTTGCACGATCAGGTCACCGGTTTCGACCCGCGCCAAAGGTCCGTGTCGGTAGTAGAAATACCTCGCCTCTTTTTCCCAAATGTATCCGTCGCGCGAGGATTGCACTTCATAAATTCGATTATCGGCATCATATTGATAGGCATGATACATCTGATCGGCCATATTATCTTGATAGGCGACCAGCATTACATTTCCGCTTACAAGGTCATAGGTATACTGCACTTTTTTGAATCGCTCTTCAGCCTGAATTTCACCAATAGAAGGATTGTCCTGGATCAACGTATGCACATTGCCATGAATATCGTAGCTATAATGCGTGGCATGGTCATAAGTATCCGGATCTGTATCGGGTTCAGCTTCTATTGTTACGGCGCTGATCCTGTTGCGTTGGTTAGTTTGACCGGATGTACCAAATGGTGAACCTGGTAAAGTAAATGGTTGATTGTAATAGGTGCTGGTAACTTCAGATACAGTTCCTTCAGCTATAAGAGCGGAAGTCAAAGATGCCTGATCTATAACTGCTGCCTTGATATATGTGGAGGTTATTAATTCGTCATCAATTTGCAATTCACCAACTTCATATATACGGCCTAGTTCATCATACCGTGTATAGCTGAATTCTTGTTGATCAACACCGGATTCACCAACGTGGGCTTGTTTTGCGTTTTGGGATAAGACTATTCTACCAAGTGCATCATACCAGAATCGGCTTTCACCCGCATCAGGAGTTGATTGCATGGTGAGCTGATTTAGACTATTATATCGATATCTTGTTTCTAATGTATGGTTTGGCACAATTTCATCACCACCGCCGTATCGATAACTTTCCATTGCAGTCATTTCAGTGGCGTCCAATATGTCTACTCCGGCTGGAGGAACTGTCATGGTTAGATTTCCTGCCTGGTCATAATAATAAAGTGTATAATGATATTCGGAAGAGCTGAATGATTTTGTAAAGTCTTCAGACAAATTACCCATACATTGTGCTATATAAGCCTCTTTGAATGACTCCGTTAATTCAATAATCTGCTGCTCATAGGCTGCATAGGCGTTGTTAATAGCCAAATCTATTTGATCTTGGAGGCAAGGGTCAATATATGGTATATATGGTGTTTCTATGGGGTTTGATGAACATTCGCCTATGCCGGT
>JAIBBA010000199.1 GCA_019694895.1 Chitinophagales bacterium | reverse complement strand
TCGTGTTTGAGAATTATTGCGCTGAATGTAATTTGCTGACCTGCCATTTTGAAATCGTCAGGCAGAAAATCCGGCACGTAGCGCTTCACTTCTTCATTTCCTTTTGCATCAACGGTGGTAGTTTCTATCAGGTACATATCATTCACCATCAAAATGCGACCCGTTTGCTTTTCGATATATCCAACGGAGTCGGGATTTATTGGTTTTTCTTTCGCAATGGACTCGCCACTTTTATCATCATCTCTCGGAGTGGTGCGATACAATACACGTATCATCGACAGTTTTACCGGTGTGCCAACAAGTCGCGCCTGCATGGGAATTCTTCCCAAAGCGCCTTCAAAAACCACTTCCTGACCGGCAATGGCATATTTTTCCGGCAGATTTACAGGCCAGAAATCATCATAACCGCCACCGCGTTCAACCCTGATCACCCAGGTGTCGCTTTTTAACATCACCTTGCCAATGGTCATATGCTGCACACCCACCGAATCAAACACAAATCCCTGAGCATCAGCCAATTGCACAAAAAATACCAATGTAATAGCAGCGAAAAACTGTTTCATGTCACATATTTTAACTTTTATAGAGCTAAAAGTATACCAAATCAGAAAATCGAAGGAGAGCAACTTTGCGTCTTACCCACTTCGCGACTTAGTGAGAAAAAGAAAACCACCATCAAAACCCTATTTCAACGTCTGCGCATCGTACATTCTGAGCACAACGATCCACCCCGGTTCAGCCATTTTTGTGAGGCATTCAATTTCAATTATCAGATTATTATACAACAGCGGTTCCAATCCTTCCTTCACCGCCAAGGTGGCCCAAATAGTTGAATAACCGGATTGAGATTTTGCATGAAATGTACTTTCATCATACACCATCGTACAACAACCATTATTGCAAGTTTTCACTTGTTCAACATATTGTGCATACTGTGCAAGCGCAGAAACGGAATCAACACTTTCGAATAAAATATTATAATAAGATCGCTCAGGTTTTCCTGAAAAACTATTCACACCGGCTTCAAGTGAACCGGTAGCCATAATTGTTGCATACCAATTTTTACTATTACTCAACACTATTTCCTGGCGTTCTCCAAGAAAGCTGCTGAATTGATTTGGAAAATCTGTTGTCAGCCTGCGCAGCAACGAGCAGAACTCAACGCGCTCGGCCTTTGCAAGCGTTGTTGCCTTTGCCAGTGAGTCGCGTTTTTTGATGTCGTTATATGCTTTTTGTATTTCATCATCGGGGGAATAAATTTTCCGGTTTGCTGTATCGGCAGCAGTTCCTGCATAATTGTTTTTAATAAAAATGCCAATCATTTTTGTTCCGTCGACACCATAAAAAGCACCTTCGCCATCGAGCATATTATTTTTAAAATTACCGACATAATATGCGCCACTCGCCCAATCATATCTGCCATATCCTTCGCGCACACCATTTATCCAATTGCCGGTATACATATCACCATTTTCCAATTTATAGGTGCCGTTGCCGTTTATACAATCGCCAACCACGCATTGCGCATTTGTAAATTGTACACATGCAAAAAAAATGATGCCGGTGATGGTATTTTTAGCAAAAGAAAGGTGTTGCATATTTCTGTTATTACTTCTTGACATCTTCATTTTTTTCAGTACTGCTGCGCTTCGAAAAATCATTCGACAAGATACTGATGCTTCCGTTTATTTCCAGCACACCAAGGTCAACCTGTCCGATCTCATTCACCCCGTGTTCACGTATAGCCGACATTAATTCGGCCTCCGTTATACGTGCTTTTTTAAGATTTCCTTCCAGCAATCGCCCTTGATACACCAATGTTACGGGTTCGCCTTCCAATAACCCTTTGAGGCGTTTGTTGCGATATTCGAGTGTCCGCAGCACGAAATTGATCAAAAACAAGGCCAGGGCAGCAATGATTCCGCCGGAGAGAGAGGTGTTATCCCCCAACATGGCATTCTGCACGGCATTGCTGATCAACAGCATCATCACAAAGTCAACCACACTCAGCTGCGCAATCTCCCGTTTGCCTACAAGACGCATGCCAAGCACCACCACGAGGTAAACAATAAATACCCGAATCAGGATTTCTATGGCTCCTTCGCCACTAATTTCAAAAATATCCATGTCATGAAATGCTGCAGTACGTAATCCATTTATAGCAGGTACCGCAATTTTTGCCTTAAATTTACCCAATCAAGCAATAGCATGAAGATTCGCATCCTGGTTCTGTTACTGTTGGCTGTGGCCACTAATGTCCTTTCCGCGCAGGAGTCCCTGCTCTGGAAGGTTACAAGCCCTAATGGTAAGTTTACATCGTACATCCTTTGTTCTACCGAGCTTCCGGGCGTCGAGAACTACGATATCATTACTCCTGCAACACCTATCATCAGCAAGGTAAATACCGTAGCATTCTTTAATGTGCCCGATGCGGCTGAGATTCAGAATATTCCTACGTTCATGAAGGCTCCCGGCGACAATACGCTAAAAGGGTATTACAAACGTGAGGACAGGATTCGCTTTGAGCTAATGGTTGCCGATAAACTGAAAGAGAATATCGAAACTTATTACGCTTACAAACCACTGTACACCCTGCAATTGATGCGAGAGAAGGATCATGCAGCCGGTCTTGATTATCAGCAAACCATCCTGCTCGACATAGCCCTGCAACAGAAGAAACCTACTTTATCGCTCATGACCATACGCCAGATTGCAGGTGTTATGGATCTGATGGATTTCAATACACAGGCAACCGTATTAAGCAACTATATCAATACTGCCAGCTTGTATATCGACGCCGACAATGAAAAATTTCAGGCCTATGCCGGGCAATCGATGAAAGACTACCTCCGCGTAGTAAACTCTTCGGAGCAAGATGCCTATATCACCACAATGATTGGCAGCATGAACGACATGTTGATGAAGAAAATGGATCCACTGCTGCAACAGCAATCGGCGTTATTCATTCTCGATGCCGATCTCATTGGCGGCGATCTTGGAATTATCAAAAAATTACAGGCTAAAGGTTACACCATTGTGGCCGAACCTTTTGATTATAAAAAATATGCCGATGGTATGAAACCGGATCCGAATCTTACCAATAATACCATCAACAATGCCACCGCTTCAAATATTCCTGCCGATGATTTCCCGTCATTTGCCATTCAACCGGTGACCGGCGGGTATGTCGATCCTGAAACAATTAAAGTTATCAATATCAAGGACAATCCCGGAAAAAAACCCGGTTACCTTGCTTATCGCGATCCCTTCGGCGATTTTTTTGATATGCAATCGGCGGATACTTTATTTATGGAGAGCTGGTATGAATTGCGCGGAACAGATGCGAACTTTCATGTAAAAGTTCCTGTGAAAGGCGACTGGGAAGAATCTTCTACTCCATGGCTTGAAGGTGGTGAGATAAAGAAATTTGTTTATCAGACCAACCACGCAAAAAGCGATGTATTTTATTCTATTGGATATACGGTATATCCACCGTCATTTAAAGCAGATGATCGCGATGCATTCTTTAATCAATTTATTCAAAGCACACAGGATCAGATAAGCGGTCAGATAATTTCGCAACGCATCGTTTCCAATCCGAATTTTACGGGAAGGGAATTCACTGCAGTTGTTGGTGATTCATTTTTTGTGCGCTCGCAATTTTTATTGCAGGATAATGTATTATATCAATTATTGGTTGGAGGTCCCGGCGATAATTCTTATTCTGTATATGCAGAAGCATTTCTAAATTCATTCCAAACAGCAAGCAATGTGTTAGTGAACTGGTTCTTTTTTGAACAGCCTTCATTCAGTTGTTATTTGCCGATGGAGCCTTCAAAATCGACAAAGACTTATACACTTCCAAGCGGACCACTTCAGGTTCAAACTTTCAGCGCTCCTGATTTAAAGGAAGCAATTGAATATCAAGTAGTAGTAAGTACGTATCCCGCAGGGCATAAATTCAGCAATAAAAAAACATTCTTCGATGAATTGATTGCCAATGCCGAGAAACAATATATTGGCAAGGCATTAAAAGTTGAATCGGTTGAAAATAATGGCATTGAAGGTCGCTATGTTGAAATGCAATTGATGAATCGCAAAATATATCGCATGTATATTTATTTTGATGGCACTTCAACTTATCAATTTGTTGCCGGCGGCGATTCGAATGTGATGGT
>JAIBBA010000011.1 GCA_019694895.1 Chitinophagales bacterium | reverse complement strand
AGATCTGCTGAATCGTGCGTCGGGCGTTTCAAAGAAATCGCGGATATCGCTGAAAATAAATCCATATCGATTAAAGGAACCCATGTAATGATTATCGCTTATCCAATTACCTTTCTTAAAGCCATAATTGCCTTTTAGATAATAACCATCATAGCGACTGTTAAGCACTCTCGTTCCATTGCCATCGCTGTAATCCGGGCTTGATTCTGCAGCCAGACGTATGCCTATCCAGTGTGCGCCATCATTGCGCTTATAGCCATACTGGACCATTTCACCAAGTGTGTTTGTATTGAATTTTACAGAAACATCCTGATCAATGTGAAACGGATCGGATTTATCCTCTTCAATGATATTGATAACACCGCCTACGGCATCACTTCCATGTAATAAACTGAAAGGTCCTTTAATCACTTCAACGCTGCCGATACCCACTTCACTCAATCCGAGTCCGTGCTCATCTTGCCATTGCTGATTATCGAATCGCATACCCGAAAGCAATATCAATACACGATTGCCATACAAACCACGAATTACAGGTTTGGAAATAGCATTTCCTGTACCTAATTGACTTAGGCCCGGAGTTTTTGCCAGAGCATCAGAAATATTAAATGCACCTCTTTGTGCGATATCAGATAAAGTGATGGGTGTGATGGTAAGGCTACTTTCACGTAAACGCGTATCCTTAAAAGAGGTTACTACGATACGATCCAATGTAACTGTGTCCGTTTGTGCAAAACACACAGATGCATATAAATACATTGTTGCCAACACCAATAACCCATTTCGAAATAGGGTCATGTTGTATGTTTTAGCGTTACATAATTGTTTATGCCGCTAAAAAATCCGGAGGTGGAGAAGTGGGTGAAATAGAATGCCTATGCAGGATCACATTATATTCACTATGCAAGAAAATTTCACTTGGGATAAAATGAATGATATCAGTGTGAATAATGCCGTCGCAAAAAGAGAAGAAAATGAGGTTCCCGGCATTTGCACTATCTTGATGCGCATCTGCAAAATCTTTAATTGCCTTTGCTTCCTTTTTGTCGTGATGCGCGGTCAGGTAAACATCGCCATTTTGCTGATATTGCAAATCAATAATATCATACCTTTCACCCTTCCATTGAATTTCAAATATCTTTTCAGAAATTCTTTCCTTCTCAAGTGCAGTGAATTCGTTGCCGGAGAGCTTTAAAATTGTTGTCTCCGGTTGGTTTTCTGTGCGGGAATATTGCACAATCACCTCCCGTCGAGCATGTGTAGTGCGCAGGTACATGACCAACCCGCTGCTCATCGAACAAGTTGCCAATAGTAATAATATGCATGCATAAAACCTGTGCATAAGGCTTAAAGGTATTAATGGAAGTATAATTGACAAAAGAAAAAGTGTTAAAACAACCTTAGCGCTATATGCAGCTTGTTTTACCTTGGGCAAATAAGCCAACGTTTCATGTTCAACTTTTTTCTATAACTTCGAAAGGCATATGGCTTCAATGATTGAGCAACCGGGCAACGAGCAGGAAAAACAAATCAACAAACAGTTTTCCTACACGCGCATAGCCGCAGTCATAGCGCTGAGTCTTGGTATCTCCGCATATCTCATTTATACTTCATTCGATTATAAAGCCATTTCCCACATCCAATGGGCTCAGGATGCTTTCGGATGGCTCGCTTTCGGTGCGCTGATGATGGTAGCGCGCCATATTGGATATATGTATCGATTACGACTCATTACCGACAACAAATTGAGCTGGTATCAATCGTTCAACGTGATCTCTTTGTGGGAGTTTTCTTCGGCCATCACACCATCCACCGTAGGGGGTGCGGCTATTGCTATTTATTTCATGAAAAAGGAAAAATTAAGCCTGGGAAAAAGCGCCGCCACCAGCATGCTTACTATATTCCTTGATCAGGTTTTTCTTGCTGCCGGAGGACTTATTTTATTTGTTTTGCTAGGAGGAAATGCCATGTTTGCCACAGATGCACAATGTCGCAGCCAGAGTGAACTGCCCATGATGTCGGCATTTCATAACATGCAAACAATCTATTTTCTTGGCTATGGTTTATTTGCAATCATAATTTCATTGCTCGCTTACGGCTTATTCATCAATGCACATGCATTTAAAAGTCTGCTGTCATCTCTTTTCAGCTTACCCATACTCAAAAAATGGCGTAATGATGCCCTGCAAACAGGTGACGACATGATACTTACATCGCACGAATTAAAACATAAATCGAAAGGGTTTTGGTGGAAATTATTTATATCAACGGCAATCACATGGATAGCATTTTTTATGATTCCCATTTGCATTGTCCATGCCTTTTTCGACCCAACACTTGCCGATCTGCCGGTAATTTTCAGCAGGATGTTTGCCATCTGGATGCTCATGTTGCTGCCCATAAGTCCCGGTGGTGCAGGTATTGCCGAATTAACCTTTAGTGCCATGATGTGCGACTTTACAGACCCCGCATTAGTAGCCACCCTCGCATTATTATGGCGATTGCTTTCATTTTACCCTTATCTGCTTCTTGGTGTGGTGATTTTACCAAGATGGGTGAACAGAAAATATAATAAGTGATACTCTCTTGCAGCAATTATTTAATTACCCCTAACTCTTTGCCAACTTTTACAAATGCTGAAATGGCTTTGTCAAGATGATGTTGATCATGAGCAGCAGAAATCTGCACCCTGATGCGTGCCTGGCCTTTTGGAACTACAGGATAATAAAATCCAATCACATAAATTCCCTCTTCCAACAATTTCGCAGCCATCTGTTGACTCAATACGGCATCATATAACATGATAGGCACTATAGGATGAACACCGGGTTTAATATCAAATCCGGCTGCTGTCATTTTTTCGCGGAAATACATGGTATTATTTTCCAGCTTATCACGCAGCTCAGTGGTCTCACTCAACAAATCAAGCACAGCAATTGAAGCACCTGTAATACTTGGCGCCAACGTATTTGAAAATAAATACGGACGAGAGCGTTGACGCAATAATTCAATCACTTCTTTTCTTCCTGATGTAAATCCACCGCTTGCGCCGCCAAGTGCTTTACCCAGCGTGCCGGTAATGATATCAATTTTACCCATCACTCCGCGATACTCATGTGTGCCGCGACCTGTCTTGCCCAAAAACCCTGATGCATGACATTCATCTATCATGATCATGGCATTATATTTTTCAGCCAACGCAACAATTTGATCTAATGCCGCAATAGTGCCATCCATACTAAATGCACCATCCGTAACAATAATCCTGCTGCGTTGTGCCTGTGCTGCCTGTAGTTGCACTTCAAGGTCAGCCATATCATTATGATTGTATCGATATCTGACAGCTTTGCACAAACGCACACCATCAATAATAGATGCATGATTTAAAGCATCGGAAATAATGGCGTCCTCTTCTCCAAACAATGGTTCAAATACACCACCATTTGCATCAAAAGCTGCGGCATATAAAATAGTATCCTCCGTGCCTAAGAACTCTGATATTTTGCGTTCTAATGTTTTATGTATATCCTGTGTCCCGCAGATAAAACGCACACTGCTCATTCCATATCCATGACTATCTACAGCCTTCTTTGCTGCCTCAATTACTTTTGGATGTGAACTCAATCCCAAATAATTGTTTGCACAAAAATTCACAACCTTGCTTCCATCAGCCAAAGTAATATCGGCACCTTGAGGTGAAGTAATGATGCGTTCATTTTTATATAAACCCGACTCTTTGATGTCCTGAATTTCGTGTTGCAAACGATCCTGAATGGTATACATATGATTAATTTGGTGTGAAATTAATTGAAATTTATTTATCCGTTAATCGCCATGTCGACATCTGTACTTTCAGATCTTCCGACAGCTTATCAAAATTGTCGCCATGTATTACCCACAACTGCGGATTTACCACTTGTGGATACAGCTCTCCTTCCCTATCGCTTATAAACCCCGACGACATATTCATGAAGCAATTGTTTGGCAAGGGGTAATAATTTTTTGCAGTGGCATATCCCGTGGCACTTGGCTCACCTATAAATAAGGTATTTTTCCTCTTATAAAATGCAACTGCTGTTGCCTGTCCGCTGCTCATGGTAACGGGACCAATTAATACCATAACTTTTAAGTTGTCATAATTTTCTTTAGAAGTGTAGTCAACATTGGTTACGGGAACTTTATCGCCATAAATATTTTCACCATATAAATTTCCTTTTTTCAAAAACCATGTTGTAGCAACGGTACTATCCGGATTGGTGATATGCATAACCGTATTATTTCCTAATAATGGATATAATCCTGCCAACATCGGATACATATTTCCTCCGCCATTTAATCGCAGATCAACAATACAACCTATTGTATTTTTATCAAGAATATTTAAAAGACTATCCTGAATGGTTTTTGTATATGCATGAATGTCATCCCCCCAAATATTTAAAGTCGGAATGCGGATATAGGCAATATCACCGGGCAATTTTGTCGTAAAAATCTTGCCGGATTCTTCGCGTTGACGTTGCATTAAGGGCTGTAATTGTGCAGACTCCTCAGCAGTTACACCATGATAAAAACCATACGTTTTACCATTTATCTGAAAAGTAGTATGCACATCATCCAAGGTAGCGAAAACATGTATCAACGATTGTATCGTGTCGTCTGAGGTTTGTGCCGAAATGAGACTTTGATGAAACTGTTTATCTATCGAAGCCCAATCGGCACCTGCTCCATAGGCATTGTATTGCTTGATCAAGCTAAACATACTATCAGCAGGAATTGCCTGAGAAAATGCACCTTGTTGCAACAACATGAAGAAAATAAACATCTTCACATTAATTCCAAGCTTATTAGCCATACAAAAGCGGAGATTTGTTCCGAAAAACAGCATTTGATTAATTTTATCGTTGAATCATCAACCTATGCGAAAATATATACTTTTCATTGTTTCACTTTTACTCATTCCCGCCACATACGCTCAAACGAATATCAGCGGAGTGATAAATATATACACTGTTGTCGACTCCGTGAATAATTGCAGCAATCAGGTATACACAACTTCCGCTGCCGGTTTCAGTGTGGGTGACCGTGTGTTGTTGATTCAAATGAAAGGTGCGCAGGTTAACCTCACCAATACAGCCTCTTTCGGTAATCTCACCGCGTATAATAATGCCGGAAACTATGAGTTGGCAACTATTTCTGCCATCAGCGGGTCTGTTATTTCCTTTCAAAATGGCATACTTCGCAACTATACTGCACTGTCAGCAATCCAGCTCGTTCGCGTTCCGGTGTACGGTGATGTCAATATTGTTGGAACCTTGAGTGCAGCCGATTGGAATGGCAGCACCGGTGGCATTCTGGCCTTCAAAGCCGATATGGTGACCTTTTCGGCTGATATTGATGTCAGCGGAAAGGGATTTCGAGGTGGCAATGCCGGAAATTACCCCTCCAGCTGCCCTACAGGCACAGGAACCAGCCTTTACTACTCTGATACCCTCAGCGGAAAGGGGGGCGCCAAGGGCGAAGGAATCGTTATTCTCACAAGTGGATACCTGGCGTGCAGGGGCAAAGCGTTCAACGGCGGAGGTGGCGGAAATGACCACAATGCAGGCGGCGGAGGCGGTGCCAATGGCGGTGGTGGTGGCGTGGCAGGAGAAAATGATGAGGCATTTTTCTCTTGCCCCGGAAGCCCCGGATTCGCATCCCTGGCTCCTGACCAGACAATGGCGGCCGACAAACTTTTCCTTGGAGGCGGTGGCGGTGCCGGTCATGGCAATAACAATAATGGAACTGATGGCGGTGATGGCGGTGGACTGGTGCTCATAGAGGCAAATCAAATAATCGGCAATAGCCATAGTATTATTTCAAATGGGGTAACTGTCCCAAGCATGGCATGGGGCGATGGCGCAGGCGGTGGCGGTGCCGGTGGTACTATTGCCTTAGTTTGCCCTTCGGTTTCTGCCTTAACCATTTCAGCAAACGGCGGCAAAGGTGGTGATACCGGCGCCGACCAATGTACAGGTCCCGGTGGCGGTGGCTCCGGTGGTGTACTCAAACATTATGGCGCAACAATTTGGCCGGGCGTTATCGTCAATCTCAATGGCGGCACCTTCGGAACAAATATTACCGCTACCAGCGATTGCTTCGGTCTGAATAATGGCGCAGCAGCCGGTTCAACAGGCAGCACAATAAGTAATTTCATCGCAGCAGAAAGTATAACTCCTTATGTTGCAGATTTTGCCAATGCCGGCAGCGACGTTACTGTTTGCAACGGTGGTAGTATAATGCTAAATGCTTCGGGTGGTGTATCGTATTCATGGAGTCCTGCAACTTATTTAGACAATCCCGCAATTTCAAATCCAACATGCACACCATTGGCTACTACTAATTATGTGGTGACAGTTACAAATGCAAATGGTTGTACGGATATCGATAACATTACTGTTACACTTGCTCCTCCTGCAGTTGCAAATGCAGGCGATGATATCAGCATTTGTAGTGGTGAATCTGCTACATTGAATGGTTCAGGCGGTGTTTCATATAGCTGGTCGCCATCGATATTTTTAGATGATGCATTTGCCGCTAATCCTATTGCTTCGCCATTAATAGATATTATTTATACACTAACCGTTACGGATATTAATGGATGTGTTGGTACTGATGAAGTTGCCATAACAGTGAACAGCTCTAACTTTTTAACTACCAGCGGCGATGTTGATGCTTGTGGTGGTGGCGATGTAATGTTACATGCTGTAGGTGCCGATAGTTATTTATGGACTCCTTCTACTTATTTAGATGACCCAACATCTGCAAATCCAATTTGCAGTCCGCTAACTGATATTACATATACTATCACAGCAATAAGTACTGAAGGTTGTGTTGATGTAGATTCTCTTTCGGTAAATATTATTCCTGCTGCATTTTTAAATGCCGGTGATGATGTTTCAACATGCACAGGTGCCGATGTGATATTAAATGCCACAGGTGGTGTTGTATTTCACTGGAGTCCTTCAACCTATCTTGATGATGCCGATATTGCATCGCCAACATGTACCCCGCTCAGTGATATTATTTATATCGTTACATCTGAAACAGCAGATGGATGTACTGATACAGATACGATATCGGTTTCCGTACTTCCTTCCGATTTTGCTGATGTAGATGCAACATCGCCTGTGTGTACCGGAACCTCAACAACTTTACACGCTTCGGGAGGGACCACTTATAATTGGAGCCCTTCAACGTATCTTGATGATGCAACTGTTGCAAATCCGGTTTGTACACCACTCACCGATATTACCTATTTTGTAAGTGTTACAAATGCCGACGGTTGTGTTGATGTAGATACTGTTACCGTAAATACAATTCCATCTCCGGTTATTACTGCCGGTCCGGATACGACAGTATGTTTTGGCGGACAAATAAAATTATTTGTAACAGAAGGTGTTGCCTATAACTGGACACCGGCAACATTTTTAGATTATACTACAATTGAAAGTCCAACTGCAAGTCCAACTGCAACAATCAGCTATATTGTCTATGTAACCGATGCAAGTGGATGTATTGGATCGGATACTGTTGACATTATTGTAAATTCAATTCCGGATATTACTGCCTCTGCAGACATAACTATTTGTCGGGGAGATACCGCTACGCTGACCGCCGTTGGTGGAGTTGAATATACTTGGACACCCGATCCACTCATTCCATGTATTGATTGTAGCAGTATCGATGTAGCACCCACATCAACAACTACTTATATAGTACAGGGTATTGATGCAAATGGCTGTAGCGCTACCGATGAGGTAACTGTAACAGTTGACATTTGCGATGCCATCAATAATATACTTGCAGAAGAAATACAAATATTTCCAAATCCCACAACAGGAAATTTCCAAATCTCATGTCCGAAATCTGCTAATTTCCAATCGTTGGAATTATTTAATCTGATCGGAGAAAAAGTTAATTGTGAAGTAAAATCAGATCAAAGTAATATCACTGTTAATGTTGCTGAATCCCATTCAGGGCAATTACTTCTGTTGATCAGATTTGATGAGGGAACTTTTGTAGAAATGATAACAATATTGGGCGAATAAGGCGCGTATTTAATTCAACCTATTTTTCCGAAGATTTCTTTTCGAAAGGCCAGAGGTCAATATGTCTTTTAATTTTTTTGTCGGCACGTATATTATATACCCAGTCGTTGCCGATTAATAAATGCCCGTTACCGAAGTGAACAATATAGGGTTGTCCTTCTACTTGATAATAATCACCCCCTTTTGAAATCAAATTATATTTGATAAATGGAAATGGGTGGATGGTCAATTCATCTTCTTTTGAAAAATACTGTATACGAATTTTCTTATCCAGAGCCGCGCAGTAGTATTTTCCATGATACTTATAAAAATTGATTTCCAGTGTGGTATCTATGTATTGATAATTGCGCATTGCCCCAAAATAAGTACCTCCATCCCAAGAAAGATGATGTGGCTTATTACCTTCCATAACAATGGAAATACTTTTGCCTGTTGTATCCATAAAAGCATATCCATTATCCATCGGGCCTACATAGCGCATTGGATAAGCTGTAGTGTCTCCTTCCGCAATTCGGGCGATATATAAATTGTTGTTCTTCGTGTATATGTATCGAATAAGATTATTCTCCGCAGCATATGGTCCACAAATCTGTTTACTTACAATTTCAGGAATCTTATTTTGTGTGAACAGGTGGAGATTTTTATAATTGAATAAGGTGTTACAAACATTATCACACATAACAAATGGTGACATTAAATAGGCGTTAGTGCAAACAATAACGGTAACACCTTCATCAGGAAACCTGCGATATTGTGTTAAATATTGGCCCCATCCTCCGCTATGTTCAATAACCGGTTTAAACCGATAATTGGTTACAAGCAATCCCGCGCCGTAATGTGTATCAGACCCATCAACAAGTACAGCTGATTGCTCCATTTTATTAATCAGCGACTGATTCTTTTTACCCAATATATTATGATAAAAATTATTGTCCCATTTTACGAGATCTTCTAATGTTGTAATTACACCCGTTGCTCCCGGGGCATTTTGAATAGCATCCGCAGGTTTGGCATGGGTTTGTTTGTAATTAATATCGTAATGTGTTGTGCCATCGCGAAGTGTCTTATGTTTGCCTCTTTCAACATAAGTTGCCTGCATGCCCAGAGGTTTGAATATTTGTGTGTCTAGAAAATCTTCATACTTCATTCCCGACAAACGTTCAATGATTACAGCCAACAACATATAGTTGGTATTGGAATAAGCAAAACTAGTTCCCGGGGCAGCATTTAATTCGGGATATTTTTGAATCCATGATAACATGCCATCAAGTTCATTCAAATCTTGTTTGTATTTACTCAACAGCGTTGCAACCTCAATATGATCTCTTATGCCTGAAGTATGATGAATTAATTGATCAATAGTAATCGCTGTCGGGTAATCAGGAAATTCAGGTATATATTTTTTTACATTATCGGAAAGACTGAGTTTCCCCTCCTCTTCCAACAAGTAAATTGCAGCAGCGGTAAATTGTTTAGTCACCGAACCAATATTGAATTGTGTGGTAGATGACATTTTCTGATTTAATTTTATCGAGCTCTTTCCCCGCACCCCGGTATACACAATTTTACCATCCTTAATAATACACATCGCATAACCCGGCATTTGCGTGCTGAAATATTGCAATTCAAGAACAGAATCAACAACTTCTTTTTTAAAGGTCCAATCGGTTTGTCCTTGTGCAGAAAAAACCAATAGCATCAATAATGCAGAGATACTGAAGCGACGTATGAATAGGGATACCTGATGCATATGCTCAAAATTACGGCAGCAACTCGACAAATTATATGACAAATAATTCCCTGCTCGCGAAATGGTTCCGAGTGGTTTATTGGTCAACCAAAAATCAGGGAGGCGGCGATTATTTCACCAATTTGATCTTCACGCCTGTTTTCAAGGTTTCATCTTTACCCATATCGTTCAACTCGCGGATCTTATCTATAGAGTTTTCAGGATAAGCCTGTGAGATACTCCAAAGCGTATCGCCCGGTTTTACGGTATAGAAGATGATGTCGTTTGTAACAACCGGCCCTTTATCAGTTGTTGATGCAGGGCTGATCAATGCAATATCAGTGAGTTTCTGTTTCTGCGACAGCGTCATGTTGTTTATCTGAGCATATTGCTGTTCATACTTAGCAGGAACGGTAATTTTCAATTTCTGGCCGGGAACAATCTGCGTAGAACTTAATTTATTCCATTTCTTAAGATCAGCAACCGTGCAATCAAACCAATCTGATATATAACCCAAGTTGTCGCCTTTTTTCACTGTATAATTCACAGTAACCGGTGCGTCCGGATCTGCAAGGGTAAGGTCTGGAGTGGTAGTGTTTATCGGTGTTGCCGTTGCGGTTGTTACACTGCTGTCGCCTGTGCCGGCAACGGTTGCGGGTTTGGGTTTCAATTTATCATTTGCAGCATTTACTGCAGCCACATTTTTAGCCAATTGTTGTGATGCAATTTGTTCTTTGCGTTCAAGCGATGCATACAAAGAATCCTTATTGGCATAATACGCGGCCACTGCTTTTTGCGGCAGTATCAATGGATATGGAACAGGAGATCCCGGGATGGTTTTTGTTTTCAGTGCGGGATTATTCAATGCAATTTCATCTGCACTTATTCCAACATAAGGAGCTAGCTGATCGATGGTCATTTTATGTGTGATCATCAAAGTATCGCTCATGCTAAAA
The DNA here is from genome assembly GCA_019694895.1 of Chitinophagales bacterium. Taxonomy (GTDB): domain Bacteria; phylum Bacteroidota; class Bacteroidia; order Chitinophagales; family BACL12; genus UBA7236. Next base: position 33,254 of record JAIBBA010000011.1, on the reverse strand, counting down.
TCGTAACCAAAAGTTGCGGGGCGAATATTGTGCTCTTTGTGATATTCGAATGTGTACGTTGCTGCAATGAAAATCGGCACGTAGGCTTTTGTTTCTTTGGGGAGATACTGTTCGATATCCCAAAAAGTTTTATCACCACCACCGGCTTTGCGCAACGCCTTGTTTACATTTCCGGGACCGCAGTTGTAGGCGGCAATTGCAAGCAACCAATCGCCATAAATATTATAGAGGTCTTGCAGATATTGACAACCCGCAATCGTTGCCATATGCGGGTCGCGACGCTCATCAACATAGGTATCAATGCGCAATCCTTTCAATTTAGCTGTTCCCAGCATGAATTGCCATAATCCTGTTGCACCCGCCTTCGAAACTGCATGCGTATTCAACGCCGATTCAATTACCGGCAAATATTTTAACTCCAAAGGCATTCCTCTGCGATCGAGTTCCTCCTCAAACATGGGGAAATAAACCTGACTCAATGCCAGCATATTACTCACCTGCGTACGACGTTTGATGGTATACAGGTCAATAAACGTTTGAACCGACTTGTTGTAGGTATATGGAATGGGGGAATTGATCTTGCTGATGCGATCAGCAATCACTTCAGGAGTAAATCGCGGTGTATCTGTAACGGCTAAGCCATTCAAAGCATAATCCTGTTCATCAAACCTCCAGGCCGGATTACTATCGTAAAACGCCTCGAGCAGACTGTCAAGATGATCCACACTCTCATCAGAAGGGTTGAGAGTTGGAGAATTAGAGACCTGTGCTTTTGCTATACCCCCCAGCAAAAGGCAGCATACGGTAATTCTCAAAAAGTGCATTCGTTATTCCCTCGTTTTTCTCGGTTTAGGCAATGGTTTCAGGGCTATAAAACTATAAAATTACCGTTTTATTGCGTCAGAAAGCGGATAAATCAATATCCACACCTAAATTTTAATAATTTTTAAGAAGGTACGATGTCACAGAAAAGAGCAGTTCTTCACTGTTATAATTGCCCATTAACTGGGCTCCGAAGGGCATTCCGTTGCTATGTCTAAATAAAGGGACAGAGATGGCAGGCAGGCCTGTAATGTTGGCTTGAACGGTAAAAATATCGGCGAGGTACATCTCGATAGGATCGGTTGTTTTCTCACCTAGTTTAAACGCCGTAGTGGGCGTGGTAGGCAGTAAAATAAGGTCGTACGACGAAAGTGTTTCTGCCGTATCATCGCGAATTATTCGTCGAACTTTTTGTGCCCTGGTGTAATAAGCATCGTAATATCCTGAGCTCAAAACAAAGGTGCCGAGCATGATTCTTCGCTGCACTTCTTTGCCAAAACCCTTCGATCTGGAACGGCGAATCACGCTCTCCATATCCTCCGCTTCCATGTCACGAAACCCGTAATGAATGCCAGAAAATCTGCTGAGGTTTGATGATGCTTCTGCCGTAGTAAGCACATAATAGGTCGGAACCAGATAGTCGAGATATTTCAGGTCACAGGACTCCACCACATGACCATCAGCACGCAATTTGTCGATCAATCCATACATTGCAGCGCTGATCTCAGGGTCTATCTTAGGATTATCAAGGGTTTGCGGGTAATAGGCAATACGCAGCTTTTTAGGTGCATCCAGGTGCTCTGAATAATGTGACACCGGTTCGGGAGATGAAGTGGCGTCATGCGGATCCTGTCCTGCCATAGCCTCCATCATCAATGCCATATCCTCAACAGTATTGGTGATTGGACCAATCTGATCAAATGAAGAAGCAAATGCAATCAAACCATATCGTGAAAGGCGTCCATAAGTGGGTTTAAAACCGATAGTCCCGGTAAAGGATGCGGGTTGACGGATACTCCCTCCCGTTTCAGAGCCCAAAGTTGCCATACAAAGTCCGGCTTGAACTGCCACAGCTGAACCTCCGGAGCTGCCACCGGAAACACGTGTGTTATCAAGATCGTTTAATACCGGGCCAAAAGCACTGTTTTCATTACTGGAACCCATGGCAAACTCATCGCAGTTGCAGCGACCAAGAATGATGGCATCAGCATGTCGCAATCGATCGATAACTGTAGCATTATACAATGACTCAAAATCGTCGAGTACCTTTGATGATGCGGTGAGACGCTTACCCTTTATGGATATTACATCTTTAACACCGATAACCATTCCGAACAACTTACCCATCGGCTTGCCGGAGCGCACACGTGCATCGATCTCATCTGCCTGGTGCAGTGCATCGTGTTCAAAAATTTCAAGAAAAGCGTTGAGATGCTGTTTGTCTCTGTTTACCCGGAGATAGTGTTCTACGATCTGACGCACAGAAATTGTACCCGCACGCAGGTCAGCCTGTACGGCGTGTAAACCGGAACGCAGCAAAGAATCCGAAACAGCAGACATCTGGAAAGACAGTAATTACTTCTCTTCAGATTTTTTAGGTTCTTCATTCATACCCTCACGAATCTCGCGACTTACGTTGTTTTTGGCATCATTGAACTCGCGGATACCTTTTCCAAGTCCACGCATCAGTTCCGGAATTTTTTTGCCGCCAAACAGAAGCAAAACAGCCAATATGATAAATACCCATTCCATTCCGCCGGGCATTGAAAGCAATAATACGTTGCTCATCTATACTTGATTAGAATGCAAAGGTACACAAAAGATGAATACCAAATCCTGCATAAAGCAATTCTCATCAACCGCAGGAGCTACGATGCAGATTACAGGCAATTTTAACTATCAGCAAGCTTATTCAACATTCAAACCGACACATTTCATCACGAAAAGGTGTCATTTCGCCTAAAAAATCGCCCTCATTCACTCAATAGATAGCACATTTCACTCAATAGTTAGGTCATTTCACTCAAAGTGGGTTGTTGTGAAGGCCAAAATGCCGTCAATTTGACCTCGATCCTACTGAAAACACTATCCCGTAAACACAAGTGCTATCACCCCATGAAAGCACTTCGTGAAAACACAAATTTTTTCGGGATCTGATTCGGGTTGATGATTCCCTAAAAGATGATGGTATCCATCATGAAAAAGGCGACTGCTCCATGTCGCCTTTTTTTATTTCGTATGCAGAATGAACCGAACTTTGGTTCCCTAGTAGTAGATTACAGTGAACGTTTCACTTCAACCTCTTCATAACCCTCGATCATATCGCCCGGCTGAATATCGTTGTAGTTGTTGATGGTAAGACCGCACTCCATGCTGGTTGTAACTTCCTTCGCGTCATCTTTGAAGCGTTTCAGTGAGCTCAATGAACCGGTATGAATTACGATACCATCGCGTACAAGTCGAATTTTGGTATTTCTGGTGATCTTGCCTTCGGTAACGTAACAGCCTGCAATAGTGCCGACTTTCGAAATTTTGAAAGTATCGCGCACTTCGACCATACAAATAACCTTTTCTTCCATTTTCGGTGCAAGCATGCCTTCCATGGCGGCTTTCACTTCTTCAATAGCGTTGTAGATAATGCTGTAAAGTCTGATCTCCACACCTTCTTTCTCAGCCAGTTTGCGGACAGAGCTGCTTGGACGTACCTGGAAGCCAACGATCAGAGCATCGGAAGCAGATGCGAGCATGATGTCGCTTTCTGTGATCTGACCAACACCTTTGAAGATAACGTTAACCTGTACCTCTTTGGTAGACAGTTTTTGTAAGCTGTCGGTAAGCGCCTCTGTAGAACCGTCAACGTCGGCCTTGATGATGATATTCAATTCTCTGAAGGTACCCAATGCCCTACGGCGACCGATCTCTTCGAGGGTGATATGTTTTTTGGTTCTGATACCCTGTTCGCGCAAGATCTGACTGCGTTTGTTGGCTACAGATTTTGCCTGGGTTTCGTCTTCAAATATTTTGAATTTCTCACCCGCTTGAGGAGCACCATTCAAACCTAATACCAGCAATGGTGTTGAAGGACCTGCTTCAGTGATGCGTTGATTTCGTTCGTTGAACATGGCTTTTACCTTTCCAAAGAATGGACCGGCAACCATCATATCACCAACTTTCAGTGTTCCTTCCTGCACCATGATATTGGATACATATCCGCGTCCTTTATCTAATGATGCTTCAATAACGGTACCTACAGCTTCTTTATCAGGATTAGCTTTCAGGTCGAGAATTTCTGCTTCAAGGAGAATTTTTTCCAGAAGTGTTTCAACATTAAGACCTGATTTTGCAGATATCTCCTGACTTTGGAATTTCCCCCCCCAATCTTCAACCAGAATATTCATCTGGCTGAGTTGTTCCTTTATTTTATCGGAATTAGCACCCGGTTTATCAATCTTATTGATCGCGAAGATCATTGGTACGTTTGCTGCTTGCGAGTGACTGATGGCTTCTTTTGTTTGAGGCATCACCTGGTCATCGGCAGCAATTACAATAACTGCAATATCAGTAAGTTTCGCTCCGCGAGCACGCATGGCGGTAAAGGCTTCGTGACCCGGCGTATCGAGGAATGCGATGCGTTTGCCATTTGGCAGGTCTACTTCGTAAGCACCGATGTGCTGAGTGATACCACCCTTCTCACCGGCAACTACATTTGTTTCGCGGATATAATCGAGCAACGATGTTTTACCATGGTCAACGTGACCCATGATGGTAACTATCGGTGGTCTTGTCTCAAGGTCTGCAGGATCATCCGGAATATCGTCTTCTTCTGTTTCCTCTTCGGTGGCATTGATAAATTGAACCTTGAATCCATTTTCTTCGGCCAACAATTCTATGATCTCTGCATCAAGACGCTGATTGATGGAAACCATCATACCGAGGTTGAAACAGCTTTGCACTAGTGAAGTTGGCGATACATTCATAAGACTCGCCAATTCTGAAAGCGAAGTAAATTCGGCAACCATTAACTGATTGCTGTGCGACGCTGCTTCTGCTTCAATTTCTGCAGCTTCACGACGCTCGCGTTTCATTTGCTTTGCCATTCTCGAACCGCGACCTTTTTGTTGACCGCCGCCGGTAAGTTTGGCAAGTGTTTGACGAATTTGTTCCTGTATCTGACGTTGTGCTTCTTCAGAATCTACTTCAGGTTTTCTGGTTCCTTGACCACCCTGATGTCTGTTTCTGTTTTCGCGTTGACGTTCTTCTTCTTTTACCTTATCAACGTTGATGCGTTCATGCTTAATAATGCGTTTGCGTTTTTTCTTTTCCGCATTATTATCAGGTCCGCGTTTTTCAGGTTTCTTTTCTTCTTTGATTTCAATGCGACCAATGATCTTAGGACCTTCCAGTGTAACGCGTTTAGTCTCGATCATTTCTGCTTCCGGTTTCTTTTCAGGAACTTCCGTTACCTGTTTTGCAACCGGTATTTCCTGTTTTTCTACAACAGGTTTTACCTCTTCTACTTTTTCTTTTTTGTCAGATTTAGCTTTTTCAACTACCGGTTTTTCTTCGGGAGCTACAGTTTTTTTCGGCGCTTTTTTCTTGTTGAGATCTATTTTATCTACAACCGTTAAGCCAACTTTGCCGCGCTCCATTTTTATCAACTCATCTTTCTCTTCCTTTGCGGGAGCTTCGGGTTCCGGTTCCGGTTCGGGTTCAGGCTCAGGAGCTTTCACTTCTTCCTCAACCTTTTTTTCCTTGGTAACTTTAGGAGCAACAACTTTTTCTTCTTCAACAACTACCTCTTGTACAGGTTTTTCCTGCAGGGCTTCTGCTTCTTCTTTCTCTTGTTTCTCTTTTTCCAGTTTGCGGCCGATACCGATATTCAATTGATCGGCTTTCCCCTTCAGGTCTTTGTCTTTGCCAAATTCCTTGAGCAGGATATTGTGCATCTCTTCCGAAATTTTGGAAGTAGGTTTCGGCTCCACTGAGAAACCTTTGGTTTTCAGCAGGTCGACAATATGGGCAAGAGATACGTTAAACTCGCTCGCGGCCTTTGCTAATCGTATGGATTTTTCTTCTGACATTCAGTATTGTGGCTACAAAGATAGGATTATCGCGTGATGCTTTTACAGCACCCTGTGGAATCTTAATCTTCGTCGAACTCTGCTTTTAATATTCTAACTATTTCTTTAATGGTTTCTTCCTCAAGGTCGGTGCGGCGAACCAGTTCATCAACGCTCAGTTCCAGAACGCTCTTGGCAGTATCGCAACCGATAGCCTTGAGCTCATCTATGATCCATTCGTCGATCTCATCTGCAAATTCGTCGAGGTCGATATCTACGTCTGCTTCTTCATTATCGCGGAAGACATCGATGTCGTAACCGGTGAGTGAACAAGCTAATTTAATATTCAATCCACCCTTTCCGATGGCCAGGGAAACCTGATCTTGCGCGAGGTAAACAGCAGCCTTTTTGCGATCATTATCCAGTTCAATACTGGTAATTTTTGCAGGGCTTAAAGCGCGCTGGATGAGCAACTGGTTGTTGTTGGTCCAGTTGATAATATCAATGTTTTCGTTGCGCAATTCACGAACGATACCATGAATACGAGATCCTTTCATACCAACGCAAGCGCCAACCGGATCGATGCGATCGTCGTATGACTCAACAGCAACTTTCGCACGCTCACCGGGAGCACGAACGATGCGGCGTATCACGATCAATCCATCAAATACTTCAGGTACTTCCTGTTCGAGTAATTTTTCGAGGAATTTTGGATCGGTACGAGAAACAATAACTACCGGATTGTTATTGCGGAAGTCAACTTTCTTCACAACACCGCGTATAGCATCACCTTTTTTATAGTTGTCGGAATGAATTAGTTCACCTTTGGGAAGTATTAACTCATTGCCATCGTCGTCGAGCAGGAGGATTTCTTTTTTCCATACCTGATAAACTTCGCCGGTGATGATCTCACCTTCACGATCTTTATATTTCTTGTAAACTTCGTCTTTTTCAAGCTCCATGATACGCTGAACCAAAGCCTGACGTGCAGCCAGGATAGCGCGGCGACCGAAGCTTTCGATGCTCACCTCTTCATAGGTTTCTTCACCTACCGAAAAGTCGGGCTCTATTTTCAGGGCATCGGCGAGGCTGATTTGTGTAACAGGATTCTCAACCATTCCATCCTCAACGATCTCGCGGCGATGCCAGATCTCGAGGTCACCTTTTTCTGTATTTACGATGATGTCAAAGTTCTCATCGCTTTCATACTTTTTACGAAGTAAGGTACGGAAGATGTCTTCCAACACTTTCATCAATGTAGGACGGTCAATGTTTTTGACGTCTTTAAACTCCGAGAAGGATTCTACTAGTTCTATGCTGTTCATAGCACTTGATTTTTAATGCCTCGTCCGGAAAATCCCGGATGAAGCGGTGTTGCTGTTTATTTGAGTTAAAAATTGATTTTCTTTTTCACGTGTTTTATCTCGCTGAAATCATAGGTTTCTAAAGTTATCTCCGGTTTCATGCCTTTTTTCTTTGGCGGATGATGCACTTCCAAATGCAGCACTTTACCATCTGCTTTCTTAAGCATGCCTTCCATTTTCACGCCGGAAAGCAGAAGCACTTCAACCGTTTTGCCAATGGTTTTGTCGTATTGCTGCTGCACCTTGAAAGGGTTATCCATTCCCGGACTCGACACATCAAGTGTATATTTTTCGGGAAAGCCTCCCTGGTTCTCTATCATGAAGGAGAGGTGGCGACTAACCTTTTCGCATTGTTCAATCGTAACACCTGTTGGGGTATCAATATATACCTCATACTTTGATGACGATGGATTGATGCGGATATCCACCAAAAAACAACCCAGCTCCTCCAGCTTAGGCCCCAGCCATTCTTCTATTTGCTCACGGTTACCCATGGTTACAGAAACAAAAGAGGGGACTTTTTGGTGTCCCCTCTTCTGAGTGGTGCAAAGATAGGGCATTGCACCGAAATGTGCAAATCGTGTTGAAAGCGCCCCCCAAAGGGCATTTCCGGTCCGCTTAGAGTGACCTGAAATGGCTGAAATCAGCTAAAACCGGCCTATTGCATGATAATTTCACAGCCGTCGAGCACTGAAGTGGTTTGCTTTACATTGGTGAGCGTGCCTCCAGTCACCTGAATAGAGGATTTTCCAAAGGCTTGTTTTTTAACAAAAGCCAGATATCCGATGCCTGAATCTGAGATCTGCAGGTTTTGTACTTCTACTCTACTTAAATCCTTGGCTGCTACTCCTATCCGTGCATCCTTGATAGAACAGTCCGATATTGTAATTTTTGAGTCCTCGCCGCAGCTCATACCTTTATCGCCGAGATGGACTAATTCACATCTTTTAACTTCAATAAAACTACCTGAAAAATCAAGCGCATCATTACCAGTATGTGTGAGGTAAGTGTTTTTTACTGTGCCTGTACTAAAATCAGAATCAAACGCATCGCCATAGGTATTTGCAAAATAGGAATAGTCGATGCTAAAATTTGAACGCATGATATTCAAGGCATCTTCACATTGGCTATGCGTAAATCGGCAATGCTCCAATGATACGGTTGATTCGTAAAAATTAACTGCTCCCATTAATTTCCAACCTTCATGATCCAAAGCGGATAAATGATCAAAAATCACATATTGAAATGCGGATGCTGAAGCAGCCTGCAAAACAGTAAATCCCATGGAGGTAGAATCTGATGAAAATATTTTAATTGGAGATGATTCTGTACCGATAACGCTCAACGGCGATCTTGAAACGAACATTGCTCCATTGCGCAGGTCCAATTGTGTTCCGGGTGAAATATGAATATTATAACCTGCCGGAAAGATTATAGGCTTCGTAACTACATGTAATCCCGGTTTAAAGAATATTTCATTATTTTTAATTACATACAATTCATTGGAAGAAATTGTTGTATTAAATAGTCTTTGCTCAGGCGTTTGAACAAGGTCATCTTCCCATGGAGAAATTTTAACTGACACCAGACTATCTGTTCCCGCAACTTTGTAAAACAAGTATTGACTTTCTCCAATTTTTTTCACTGCGGCAAAAGGCGGTGCTTTATATTCATTCCAGGCGGGAAGATTTATTGGTTTATCAAGATAATACATGATGGTATCAGGTCTTATACTCATGCCCAAAACTGATACAGGAACAGCAACATGATTTATTATTCCAATTTTAGCGGGTGCCGCCATATCTGCAAATGCGCGCAACGTATAATCTCCCTGAGGCTTGAGGTTAATCTCAATCGCCAGAGTACGGTCATAAATATGTTTCTTGTTGTATTGGTATTCGGGATAATCCTTTCGAATTAAGTTGCCTTTTTCAGTCAACGATTCGCCGATTGAATCAAAAAAAGCGTTTATATAATTAGTATCCGCAAATTTATGCAGGTATTTTGCGTAAGTATTTGAAAATTCGAAGTCGTTGAAAAATCTATCGGTTAAAGCATCATCTTCAATTTTCTGACGGTATTGATAAGAAGCGGAATATCCGATAAACGGGCGTTTGATATTGTCATAAACGCCATACTCTGTAAAGCCATCAAATCCAATAGGTTCGAGTTTTTGAGTTATCGGATTAAAATAAAATCGCATATTATGCCATATTAAACTATGGTAAGCCTGGTTAATGTCAACAATTGCGAAATATTTTGCCATTTTATCCATATCAAAAATGTCGGCCAGTGCTACCTTCCCTGCGCGATATTGTTGCATTAATGTTCTCGCCACTTCGTATTGTTTGGTAAGCTCAACATCTTTCCCCAATCCCTTATCACTAAATGAAAGAATATCGGTGATAGCAAATACATCAATATTATTTTCGTACATCCCGCCGGATTTGAAAGCTGCACTATCTTGTACTCTTAGATCCCATAAAAACTCTTCTGAAAATCTCAATATCGGACCGGCCCTTCGGTGTTGAGATTCGATCAGGTTGATATCAAAATGTTCCTCAACTGCGTAAGTATATGTCTTACCCTTGTTCAACGTAAATGGCATGAAATCATATCTAGTAGTTAAAATGTCTTCAGCAGCAAGCCATTGATGATAAACATATTCAGATAAATGATCTCTTGTAATTGGATCCTGAACAGAAAATACGCGCATACCATTAATGGCGTCATCGCTTCCGAGCTTTATTCTAAACGACCATTTATCTCCTTGCAAATGATCAACCCAATCACCTTTTAACCTGACATTGCAATTGTAAAAAGTATCGCTTGTGTGGAGTATGGCACCAACCCAATCGTTATCACCTGATAACAAAACGCCGTTTTGGAGCGCAATTGTTCTGTTGGCTTCCATTATTTGCATACCCTCGGGTGATATATCTAATGTAAGACCGTTATCTGATGTCGTTGATCAGGTTGTACCGGCCGGCAAGCATCAAATAATGTAACTATCGTAATGGCAGCCAATAACAAGTAGCCTGAGTAGATTGATTTCATGAAAGCTATTAATGTAATTAATAAGAGTGGACAAAGGTAGCATTGTTAAATTAATGTAACCAAAACTGCTTAAGCAATAATGTCATATAGGTTCCTGCGATCAATCGACCGCAATTGGAACAATATTTATTGTTGTTCTTTTTTCCCTCCCATGACGATCTGGGCAATTGTTCCTTCTTTATCAGTGTTGATCTCCGATTTATCCTTTATTTCAATTTCTGCGATGTATCCACTCAAGCGGTTCAATAGTTCAAGTCGCTCACGAATCATTTGGATACCCAAGGAATTATGTGATGACTTTTTTCTTCGCTTGCTTTCTATTATTCCGATACCGTCATCATCAACTGTTACAAAGATGACGTTATCGCGTTGCGCGAATTTGACCAGCAAATGACCATTCCTATTTGCCGGCAACAATCCATGCCAAAGAGCATTTTCAACAACCGGTTGTATGACCATATTTGGTATTTCGAGTGGGTTATTTCGCAAACTGTCATCCACTTCAATGGAATAATTCAACTTTTCGCCAAATCGCACTTTTTCTAATTCAAGGTAATATTCTAATCGCTCCAGCTCATCCTTGAGCGGAATAAATGTGCGACCACCATAATCCAGCATCATGCGAATCAATCGCGCAAACTTGCCGAGATAATCGGTAGCTTCCTCAGTATTATGGCTATTGATAAAATGTTGAATGGAATTGAGTGCATTAAAAATAAAATGCGGGTTCATACTAGCTGCCAGAGCCTGGTGACGCAGCTCAGCAACTTTACTTTGCAATTCGAGTCGCTCTTGTTGCTTTTTGCGTTGTATTTCAAATCGTTTTCGCAAAAGGAAATATGCTATGCCTGCAATAGTAAGGCCGATAAGCAATTTAAACCAGGCGGTCGCCCAGATTGGGGTGGTTACCAAAATGGTCAGGTTCGCTACAGGCCCTTCAACTCCACGTTCTCCAACCGATTTTAATTGAATAGTATGTTCACCATATGGAATGCTGGCAAATTCAATCTGACGACCGGTAGTCGGCTCCCAGGGACCATCATCGAATTTATAAAAGAATTTTATCCCTTCCGGAGCTGCAAACTGAATGGCAGAAAATCGAACGCTCAAATTTTTTGAAGTATAGGGTAACTCCAACCTGCCATTAATACCAAGATCGCGATAAATCGAGTCGGCTGCTCGCAATGTTTTAAAAATGGCCGCCGGTGCAATTACAACAGCTTTGTCGAATAATCCAACATCAATACGCGACAACCCAAAACTTGTGCCCACCCAGATGGCATTCTCTGAAGCATCGTAGGCTAAAGCATTAATCTCGTCGCTCAACAAGGTATTTCTGGCATCAAACTGAATAAGTTCATTTTCAGCCATTAAAAACAAGCCATTTAATGTACTTATCCAAATGCGATCGTTATTATCATGAACTAGACCTGTTATATTTTCAAGGTTCTTACCATTTATTTCATGAGAAGCAATCCATTTACCATCTTTATACCTGACGAGCCCTTTGTCTGTTCCAAGCAAAACAGATCCATCATGATCCAAAGCAAAGGCGGTGATATTGGTGCGTAAAAACCCGGTATCATTCCTTACCCAAGAATTATTCGTTGAAATAATGTAAACACCTCTTGTAGTACCAACCCACAGTTTATTTTGGGGGTCGCGGAAAATTGCGTTCACTCGTGTCCACTCGCCCTCCTTGTCTTCGAACACAACCTCTGCATCACCTATTTCAGTCCCATTTATTGGCGCTCTCCACACTTTTTTATCCCAGCGACTATAATAAATATAATTGCCATCAATAAAAGTGGTAGTTGCATGCACATATTGCAAAGGGTGATTGCCGATTGTTGATCGCTTGATAAGTACTTTATCAGCAGAAATACCTGAAACGGTAGCAATAATCAGATCATCATGTATATCAAGCTTGCGAATGAATTCTAATTCATTGTTAAATGATTTTAGTGGTGTGATTTGATTGTTAGTATTTCCAAACAAACCGTTATATGTACCAATCAATAATTCATGTTCAATTGGCAATAGCGAAGTGATATATTCATTTTTTAAACCATCATACGACGTGTAGTTAGTACAATACATATGATGCAAACAAAATACTCCCTTTCCATAGGTTGCAATCCAAACATTTCCTTCATTGTCTTCCAATATCTTATTGACCGAAATACCTGCAATATTTAATTTCTGAGAAATATCAATCGCCGTGTTCTTGTCGAACATATACAATCGATTTTCAGGAAAAGTGGCGCACCAAATTCTGTTGTTGTCGTCAACCATCAACCGTTTCACTTTACCACCATCCGGTACTAACGCCGCCACTGAAACAGCATTGTCAGCAATCGCATAAACCGCGCCTTGCAAACCAACAAAAACCGTATTTCCTCGAATGGCCAGGCTATGGACCGGCTCATTAATTTCAGGGAATACACGCTCCGGAGTTTTACCATTCTTAGAAATAAAAACGCCGCTTGAGGTGCCTATATATACTGCACTGCTATCTTTCTGCAAAATGAAATATGGCTTAGCACCGCCAGGAAACGACAATACCGAAGTTTTGTTATTACCCATTTGATATACGGCTACCCGTACACCATCTTTTAATGAATAAAAATATTTACCCGCCAATACTGTTTGTTCATTGGCAAGTAACAAATCTTCTTCAATGATCTTATTGAAGTTTCCTGACATTTTAAATGCCCCGTCAAACTTTGTTGCAGCAAGAATATTACCCCTCGCATCCTTTGAAAGGCTAAATACAATTGCACCATCAAGCCCCTCCTTAAATAGATAATTGGTGAATTTGTATCCATCAAAACGACTTACTCCGCGCTCTGTGGCAAACCATAAATATCCACGATCATCATGACAGATATCATACACATTACTGTTTGCCAATTCATCTCTTGTAGTATATTGCCTTGCAGGAAATATCTGCGCTTTGACATGCATGCCAATACAAATAAATACTAAGCAAATAAATGATTTCAAAGTCATGAATGAGGAATTAGATAGCAATAGACAATTTGCGCATTGCCTCCAAAAAGTCGTTATATCGCGCCTTTGGCAACTGAATTCGTGCATCATCAAGCATAACAATTACGCCTCCGTCTTCACGCAAAAATTCTTTTACATGATTCAGATTGATAATGTAAGATCTATGTACACGGAAGAAAATATTATCCTTGAGGCTATCTTCAAAAACCTTCAACGGCTTAGATACAAAATAAGATTTTTTTCCTGTCACATGAACGCGGGTGTAATTGCTTTCCGCCTCCAACCGAACGATATCTTTCATTTCCACTACGCTAAAACCGCCGGTATGTCCTAAAGTGATACGTTCGGGTTTAGGAACATCGGCATTATTTGCTTCCGCACTGCGCTCGTCGTAATACATGACCACTTTTTTAACCGCCTGTTGCAATTCTTTTATTACAATAGGTTTGAGCAGATAATCGGTGGCACCGGCTTTAACTGCTTCAATACCAAAATCGCGATGTGCTGTTACAAATACCACCGCGAAATCTTTTTTTGCAATCGATTCCAACAAATCAAAGCCATTGAGTTCAGGCATATTGATATCGAGGAATAAAACTTGTGGAGTTAAGGACAGAATTTTTTCTTTCGCTTCGGCAGCACCGGCAGCTTCGGCGATTACTTCTATTTCGGGACAGTATTTTTCGAGTAATGTTTGAAGGTTCCGGCGACCGTGTTCCTCGTCGTCTACCAGTATAGCTGTATATCGTTGCATGAAGTGCTGTTTAAAGTCATAGGACCTTATCAAAGTTAGCAAAAATATTAAGAGGAATTGCCTAACGGCGATGAAGCGATCAGAGGAATTTCAATATTTCATCCACATAGGTACGCTCGTTGCTTAGGCGTGGTATTTTGTGCTGTCCGCCAAGCTTGCCTTTTGATTTCAACCAATCATAAAAAGCACCTTTTCTGGCAATATGTACTACCGGCATTTTGAGTGCGAGGTCCTTATGACGTTTTGCCTCATAATCACTATTGATCGACTTAAGTGTTGCATCCAGGATGGCCGTAAATTGTTCTATATTTTCGGGAGGGGTACTGAATTCGATAATCCATTCGTGACCACCTTTTTCATTGCCTGAAATATAAATGGGTGCTGCAGTATATTCTACAACTTTTGCTCCGGTTTGGGCACTTGCTTCTGCAATAGCTTTATCGCTGTTATCAACTATTACCTCTTCGCCGAAGGCATTAATAAAATGTTTCACACGCCCTGAAACCTGCACTCTATGTGGATATAACGAAGTAAACCGAATGGTATCGCCGATTTTATATCGCCACAAACCGGCATTTGAGGATACAACTACTGCATAATTTTTGCCTAATTCCACTTCACCCCAACTCAGTGTTTTCGGGTCTTCTTTGTCGAATTCTTCCATTGGAATGAATTCATAAAACAGACCATAATCCGGCATCAACAACATGTCATCTGCACCAAGTCTGTCTTGAAATGCAAAAAATCCTTCGCTCGCATTATATGTTTCAACATAATGCATGTTATCCTTTCTAATAAGGGTATTGAACTGACTGCGATACGGTTTAAAACTTACGCCACCATGAATATATAATTCCAGATTTGGCCAAATGTCTTTGACATTATCGGTGCCACACAATTCAAACAATCTCCTTATCAATACTATTGTCCATGTAGGCACACCGGCAATGGATGTCACATTATCATTTTTTGTGTAATGCGCCATGGCTTCGATCTTGCTTTCCCACTCATCCATTAGTGCAATCTCAAGCGATGGAGTCATGGCATATTTTGCAGCCCATGGCAAATTTTGCATCATCACCGCACTTACATCGCCATATTTAGAATGCTGATTGAGTTTGTTGATTTGATGACTGCCCCCCATCAACAACGACTTACCATCAAAAAGTTTTGATTCCGGATTATTATGCAGGTACATGGCTATAACATCTCTGCCACCGCGAAAATGACATTCTTCCAAAGCCATGCTGCTAACGGGAATAAACTTGCTTTTATCGCTGGTGGTGCCCGAGGATTTTGCAAACCAGGCAATATGACTATGCCACAGCACCTGTTGTTCGCCTTGCATGATACGGTCTATGTAAGGCTTTAAAGTGTCATAATCCTGCACGGGAAACCTGTTTTTCAGGTCGTTTAGCGATCGCAACGAGGCATAATCGTATTGTTTACCCCACACGGTATCTCGGCCGCCATCGATCAGGGTTTGAAATACCTGATCTTGAGCACGAATAGGGTCCGACACCACTGAGTGGATTCTCTCCACATTACGGAGAAAAACACGAGAGGCTATGGCGTGGATAATTGGCATTCGCTTCGCAAAAATACGGTGGCTTACAGAATAAAGGTATAGATTATTCCACAGGAGGTTGGGTAGTGTTCGTTGTAGCGCGACTTTTCCGCAGAACGAAATTCTGCCCTAAGTAAACTTTTCTTACTTGTGGGTCGCCTGCCAGGTCTTCTGCCGTGCCCTGTTTCAAAATTTTACCCTCAAAAAGTAAATATGCTCTATCAGTAATTGAGAGGGTTTCCTGCACATTATGGTCTGTAATGAGCACTCCGATATTTTTGAACTTCAATTTTTCAACAATAAGCTGAATATCTTCAACTGCTATCGGATCGATACCGGCAAAAGGCTCATCCAGCAAAATAAACTTCGGATCGGTAGCCAATGCTCTAGCAATTTCGGTTCTTCTTCGTTCGCCCCCACTTAACACATCACCATTACTCTTGCGAACATGTTTTAAGCCGAATTCATCAAGCAAAGATTCAAGTTTTGCTTTTTGCTCTTTATGCGAGAGGTTGGTCATTTGCAATACACTGGCAATATTATTCTCTACACTCATTTTTCTAAAAACACTTGCTTCCTGAGGAAGATATCCCAAACCAAGCTGTGCACGTTTATACATTGGATAAGAGGTTATATCCATGTTATCGAGAAAAACTTTTCCTGAAAGCGGACGTATCAATCCAACGATCATGTAAAACGAAGTTGTTTTACCGGCGCCATTGGGTCCGAGAAGTCCTACAATCTCTCCTTGATTTACTTCAACGCTTACCTCATTTACTACTGTGCGTTGTTTATATTTCTTAATTAATTTTTCTGCTCTTACGATCATGCTTTGCAATATTTACATTCAGTAATGATGCCTACACATTTACCTTAATATCACGAACATTCAATTGTATGTTTGTCATATCACGAAAGGTATTTTCTTCAATGGTATAGCAAATATCGAACCTTTTTCCGTCAGCTATTAAAGGAAAATGATGACCCTTTTGAAAGGCGATGCCGTCTGCGGTGAAACGCCTGCTGTCGCGAACGGCAAGTTTGAGGTGACCATCGCCAACTATTTTGCTTCTACCGGTATTCATCAATTGCTCGCTGATAAAAACGGGCTCCATATTCCCCGGACCAAAAGGAGCAAACTGACGAACTATATTAAAAAATGACGGCGTAATATCTTTAAGCTCCAAGGTAGAATCAATTTCTATCTCCGGAATTAATTGTTCAGGACGAATGCGTTCGCGCACTACATGGTCAAATTTATCGCGGAAAGCTTCAAAGTTTTCCTGTCGCATAGAAAGCCCTGCTGCATACATATGTCCGCCAAATTGTTCTAACAGATCGCTGCAAGCTTTAATTGCTTCGTAGATGTCGAAATTCTTTACCGAACGCGCACTTCCGAAGAGCATGCCGTCTTTTTCGGCAAGCATGATGGTTGGTCTGTAATAGTGATCAAGCAAACGCGATGCTACAATACCAATGACACCTTTATGCCAATTACTGCTGCGCAACACAGTTGATACTCTACCCGGTGTCAAAGGATCTGTTGCCAAAATATCTAACGCGTCGGCAGTGATCATTTTATCTACTTCTTTTCTGTCGACATTTTTTTCTTGTAATACATCGGCACCATTTTTTGCAGCGTCTACATTTTCGGAAATAAGCATTTTCACTGCTTGATTGGCATCATCCATTCTGCCGGCAGCATTAATTCGAGGACCAAGTCCGAACACAATATTTGAAATATTTAACGGTGGCGTATAACCGGTGATATCGATAAGTGCTTTTAAACCGGGACGAGGGTTTTTATTTAATTGTTCAAGACCATAGTAAGCGAGTATGCGATTTTCACCCATTATGGGAACAATATCACTGGCAATTGAAACAACTACAAGGTCGAGGTACGAAATAACTTGTTCAACGGGGATGTCGTGATATTTTGCAAATGCATGAACCACTTTAAATCCGATACCACATCCACTTAAATCTTTATATGGATAGGAACAATCCGGTCTATGCGGATCTAACAACGCATAGGCATCAGGGAGAATATCTCCGGGGAGGTGGTGATCGCATATGATGAGGTCTATGCCTAATTCTTTTGCATATGCTGCCTTGTCATTAGCTTTTATCCCGCAATCAAGTGCAATCATGAGCGTGCACTGATGTTCTTTTGCGTAATCTATTCCCTGAAAGGAAATACCGTATCCTTCCTTATATCTATCCGGAATATAAAAATCTATATTGCGATATCGCGAATAAAAAAAAGCATACATCAACGCAACAGCAGTGGTGCCATCAACATCATAATCTCCAAAAATGAGAATGCGCTCCTGATTATTAATTGCCTCAGTAATGCGTTTTACTGCCTTCTCCATATCCCTCATTAAAAAAGGATCATGCAGATCATCTAATGAAGGTCTAAAAAACTGTTTTGCTTCCTGATATGTTGTAATGCCACGTTGCACCAACAAATTGCAGATTACAGGATGTATTTTCAACTCCTGTTGCAGGGACTGAACTTTTTCCTCCTCCGTCACTTTAATCACCCATCGTTTGTCCATAGCACGAAAATAAAATTTATTGATGTTGAATTATAACACCCGACCCGAATAATAAATCAGAATCCGGGTTGTATACAGAAACAGCATAATACCCCGAAGGCAGATCGCCGACAGGGATTCCTGAAAATATAAATGGTGAGCGATCACCGGTACGCTGGTAAACCACTTGTCCGAGTGTATTTACAACTTGCACTTGCACTTCCTGATCAATAATTGTTGCGCCGTTAATAAATAATAATTCCTGTGCCGGATTTGGGTAGGCTACACCCAGTGCATTTTCCGCAAAACCGGTTGCACAAAAACCACTCACGGTTAAATTTTCTATAGCGCGAAAAACATTTAATCTTCCATTGCTTACCGTAACACCTTCAAGATCCGGAACAACATCCACGCCTTCGAGCAGATATTGTTTTAATTTGAGCAGCATCAATTCATTGTTATCCTCAAGTGCATCAAAAAACTCAGGGCAGGCCGCTGCATACATCATAGCAATAGCACCTGTTACATGTGGTGCAGACATTGATGTTCCACTTAGGATGCCATAGGAATTATCAATAATTGTTGAATAGATCAAATTCCCCGGAGCACCAAGATCAATACTTTTTGCACCATACGCTGCCGAAAATAAGTTATCTGCTTTATCAGTCATGGTTACTGTGATCAGATATTCAGACGGACAAGCAGTAGGTATGTCGTATACATTATCGACATTCACCGACGTATTAGCAGTTGAAGCTACACTTAATACACCAACAACACCAAGACTATCGAACATAGCACACCAAATAGGGTAATCATCCGGATTTCCGAAATCTACACCGAACGAAGAATTTGTTGCGACAATATAAGCGCCTTTTTCGCCATTTGTTTCGTTATAAATTTTTCGCATGTCGCGGGCGTATGCATAAGACGCCACAGCATCTGCTTCAACAGTAAGGTTATATACAGGTAATATTTTCAGCTTCTGAGAAACACCCGAAATACCTAATCCATTATTTCCTATTGCACCTGCAATGCCGGCTACGTGAGTGCCATGCAATCTTTCGGGAACGCTATCGGTTTGAGTAGTGCCATTCCAGCCGTGATAATCATCGATATAACCATTGGCGTCATCATCAATATCATTATCCGGAATTTCATTTCTATTGATAAAATAATCGAGATCTTCATGTGCATAAAATTGCCCTTCGCTGATCAGTGCAACAACTATAGTATCACCTTTTGCCGTAACGCCGCCGGTTGTGATGTCCCATGCAAGATCGGCATCAATATCTGCATCTGCAATTCCCCCTGCACCATCATTTAGCAGGCCCCATTGCTGATAGAAAAAAGGATCATCGGGAATGCTGCGCTCAGAAAATGTATGATTGAATTGCACCAATGCCACATCCGGATTTTTAAAGAAAGCATCCTTTACGAATTCTGCATTATACACATTTTCATCGAAGGCAATTAACCAGATATTCAAAGATGCAGAAAGCGGTTTTAATAATGCAACGTCAGTTTTTGATGCAAGCTCCACATCGATAATTACACGTTCAGGTTCAACGTTTGAATAAAATTGCACAATAATTTGACCATTGATACGACCGGGATCAGCAGCGAGCACCGAATGACTTACGGTAATTAATATACCGAGAAATATGCGGCTGAAAATTGTATTCAATGTTGTCATGTTGTTATAACAAAAATTGATCGGAAAAGATCTATTTTATCCAAACCGAACGACATGCATCCGTAGAAATGGAATCCATAATTACATATTCCCAAAAAATGGTATCAGCAGCAGGACTCATAACACCTGTGCCAAAAAATGTGACTGCCAATTTAGTTGTGTCGAGGGTAATCATGTGATTATATTGGCCGTTTATGGGGAGCGGAAAAGTTGCATTTGGTCCGAAGTTGCTGATATTTCCGAAGATAACTTTATCATCCGGACAGTCGCAATCTTGAGCTAATCCGGTATAAAAATAATTTCCGGAGGTACAAGTATCGTATGCCGAATAAGCGAAATCATAATAATCGGAAATAGGCAAAATAATATCAACCGGACGATTGTATTCATTTATATTACCGGCTTCATCCGTTGCGGTATACATGATATTATAGGTGCCATATTTATTTACGTCTACATTATTGGAAATTTGTAAATCAATGGCATCGGCACACGAATAATCATCGGCAACTTCACAACCGGGGTCTACGAAGGGTATTGTTCGGTAATGTGGTGCATGCGCATCCGGCTGTATAAGAATCAGGGGCGCAGTGCTGTCGTCCCTCGTGCAGGCAGAGGTAAAGAAAATAATTACGATAGATATTGGCAACAGTTTACGCATAGCAGAAAGGCTAAGGTAATGATATTCATGCAAAAGCCCCGGAGCGGTTAGCAGCCGGGGCTTTGAGTCTTTTATTTCCGCATGAAGCGGTCCGTGGATATTACAATTTCACGAATGTAGCCTGACAAGGGATGATAGTTGCACCATCCTGAGCATTGTAGTCGAGGTCGAATTCAATGTCGGAAGTAGTACCGGTAGTGATTTCGCCATCAGCGTTAAAGTAGATGGTAGTTCCCGGCAGGTTGTAATCGTCTACAGTCAGGATCTCATTCAGATCGCCGCTGAAGTAAACAGGAACGATTACAGTAGCGCCATAAGCTCCAAAGTTTTGGAAAAGCACTTCATTGTCGTCGCCACCGGAGGTAACAGTTACGGTATAGTCGTTGATTTCGTAGTCAACGCCGGGTTCACCATAAACGCCATCACCATCCATGTCGCAGATTTCATGCACCTGGAAAGTTCCCATGTAGTCGGCTTTACCCATAACAACACGAACAATACGCGTTTCAGTGCCTACGTTTCCGGCGCCATCAGTTACGGTATAAGTAACTTCATATTCGCCGATTTCTTCAGTATCAACATCGCTGTCATCAACTGTTACACTTGCAGTGATATCGCCATCCTCATCGTCTGTAGCTGTAAAGCCCGGATCAGTATAGGTATCGCCAAGTTCAACAATAAAAGGAGAATCGCCTTCGAGAACGATTACAGGAACTGACAAGTCTTCAGTACCGCAGCTGGTGATGAACATGCCACCGGCAGCTATTACGGCGAGGGATAAAACGGAGATTTTAGTCTTCATAAATCTTGATTTGATTAAAAAGTTGAGCAAAATTACGGTATGATGTTTGATTATTAATACCTTTGTAGTCAAATACCATTCCAAATTTTAAACTCAGACCATATGAAGATCAAATTTTTATTGTTCGTATTAGCCGGAGGCTTCGTGCTTGCCAGCTGTTCAGACAAAGAAGCTGAACAAAAAATCGCTGATTTAGAAAAACAAATGCATGTTGGCGATAGCGCTTGTGCTGCTGAAAAAACAGCTTTAATGGATTCAATTGCTGCTCTTCATATGGAAATGGAAGAGTGGATGAAAATGGATGCTATGAAGAGCTCAACATCAAGCAAATCAAGCACTTCAACAAAATCTACCACTACTGTAACACCTGCTCCTGACAAAAAAGTAGATGTTAACGTGAAAGGTGGCGACACTAAAAAGACTATTGATATCAAGAAAAAAGGCGGAGCTACCGGCGGTAACTAATCCTTTGAAGTAAATAGATTTAAGGAGCCTCTTCGAAAGAAGGGGCTTTTTTTATGCCATCAATCCATCAAACCTAACAGGTCTTAAACCTGTTAAGTTTAAGACCTGTTAGGTTTAAGACGAGAAAGGTCTTAGACGCGAAAGGTGGTCTATTTAAAACATTGACAACCAATCAATTACATATTTACTATTTATTAAACAGTCTCTCTGCGATCTGTGGAAGGTAGTCGGTTTCCCACCTATTTTCAATCTCAGGCCACCCCAAAATTTCGGTTAAAACCGCATCCTGACGATGATATTCACTTAGGGCATCCTTGTAAGGTAGGTGACTAAATGACACCATACTGTAAACCGGTATGAAACGATCGGGGTGAAGCGCACTCACCTTGGCTGCGATCCGCTTCTTGAATTGAAAATCGGCATCTGCCACAAGATCACGCATTTCAATGAAATTTAATTTGGCGAGGTCGGCAATGGCATCGGAATTTGGCTTCCGTAGGCGCTCATAGGCCGGCATGATCTTGCTCCAATCGTGGTTAAATTCCTCAATCAGTGTATCTAAAACGGTACAGTCTTCGAAACCGCAATTCATTCCCTGTCCATAAAATGGGATAATGGCATGAGCCGCATCTCCAATCAGCATGGTGTTACCGTGACTCCAGGGGAAGCATTTAACGATCATCAGCAATCCGGTAGGGTTTGCGAAGAAATCGTGGTGAAGGTCGGGGATCAATGACTTTACATCAGGGAAATAGGTATCGAAAAAGGCATCAAGATCAGCAAGGGTTTTAATGGCCTCAAACGACTCCTTCCCTTCCAACGAAAAGAACAAGGTACAAGTAAAACTTCCATCGATATTAGGCAGTGCAATCAGCATAAACTGCTTTCTTGGCCAGATATGCAAAGCATCGCGGTCTATCAGAAAACTTCCATTCGGTCCGGCGGGAATTGTCAACTCTTTATACCCGTGTGCTTCATAAGCCTGACTATAATCAAATCGATCTGTTTTAAGCATGGCATAGCGCACGAGGCTGTAGGCCCCATCAGCACCAATGATCAAGTCGGGTTCCAGGGTATAATGTCTTCCGGTGGACATATCTTCCATCATCGCTTTTTTACCTGATGGATCTATTTCCATAATACGCTGTTCGAACAAATAGGTAACTCCGGCCTTTTCTGCTGCATCAATCATCATCACATTCAAACCGCCTCGCGATACCGAATTAATTGCTTCCCCGGGTTTTCCATAAGGCTGGAAGTTCAAGTTCCCTTGCACATCATGAATCATGCGCCCCGGCATCGGTATTGCAATCTCTCTTACCATTTCTTCAAGTCCAACCCCTGCAAGCCCCTTCCACCCGCGTTCACTTATAGCCAGGTTGATGGATCGTCCGCCATAATTTTCAGCCTTCCTGTAATCGGGGCGACGTTCGTACACCGTTACCTGATAACCATGTTTTTTGAGATACATACTCAGAAGCGAGCCTACCAGCCCCGCACCCATAATGGCAATATTTTTTACTTGCATAGCTTACTTGTGGAAGTAACAAAGGTAAAAGGATTTGATTTTTACGACAGGTGATTTTTATCAGAGTTCACCAACATAAATATTTTACCTAACTTTCAGGTTAACAACCAATTATCATGCATACTCGAATTACCCTAACCATCGTGTGCGCAGGACTATTTGCCCTGTCTGCATGCACAAAATCTGCCGACTGTCCGGAACCGGAAGTAAAGGCAGAAGATCCTGTTCAACGTGGACAATTTATGGTAACTGTTGGCGGATGTAACGATTGCCATACACCCAAAAACATGACACCTCAAGGACCGGTTCCTGATATGTCGCGCATGCTTAGCGGGCATCCTTCGGGAGAACCTGTAGCGCCTTACGACAAAAACACAGTTGGCCCTTGGGTATTATTGTCGCCAGGATTAACATGCGCCGTTGGTCCATGGGGAACCAGCTTTGCTGCCAACCTCACACCATCAGAAAGTGGAATCGGCTCGTGGAGTGAAGAGCAGTTTGTAAAAGCCTTACAGGAAGGAAAGCACATGGGAATGGATAATACCCGCCCCATTATGCCTCCCATGCCTTGGCAGGAAATTGGCAAATTTGATGTTAATGACTTAAAGGCAATTTATGCTTATCTGAAATCCATACCTCCGGTAGACAATGTAGTACCGGCGTATATGCCTCCGGTTCAATAAGCTGAAGTCATAAAAAAAAGCTCATCAATCAAGTTGGTGAGCTTTTTTGTTTTAAAGAGGTCAATAATTTATAACGCCGAATGAAAGATATCTGCAAAACGCCATACGTCTTCAAATGTATTATACAATGGCACCGGAGCAACGCGTATTACATCCGGTTCTCGCCAATCGGCAATGATGCCATTTTCAGTCAGTTTGTCGAATACCGCTTTTCCATTATGCTCCATGACTATTGATAATTGACAACCGCGTTGTGCATGATCTGCAGGCGTTATTATTTTAAAATCTTTGCGTGCACCGGACAACAGTAAATATTCTAAATATCCGGTCAGCAATTTACTTTTTTGTACCAGGTTGTCCATTCCGGCTGCATCAAATATTTCGAGTGAAGCTCGATGGGCTGCCATAGGCAGAATTTGTGCATTACTCATTTGCCATCCTGCTGCACCCGGCTGTGGGAAAAAACCTTTTTGCATTTTAAAGCGCGTATTTTCTTCATTACCCCACCATCCGCTTAATCTAGGCAAAGAATTGTCTTGCGCATGTTTCTCATGAATAAAAACACCACTTGTTCCTCCCGGACCGCTATTTAAATATTTATAACTACACCATGTTGCAAAATCTACACCCCAATCATGTAAACTAAGCATTACATTTCCGGCGGCATGTGCCAAATCGTATCCAACAACTATTTCGCTACTGCATTTTTTTGTAAATGCAGTAATTGTTGACAAATCGAATAACTGACCCGTATAATAATTCACACCACCCAACATAATAAGTGCAATACTGTCTTTATGTTGTTCAATGGTTGCCAAAATATCTTCAGTGCGCAACGCTGCTTCACCCTCGCGCGGCATTAGTTCAATAATTGCATCGAACGGATCAAAGCCATGAAATTTGACCTGATTTTCTACCGCATACTGATCGCTTGGAAAGGCCATGTATTCCATGATGATTTTATATCGCTGTTTTGTCGGGCGATAAAAACTTATCATCAATAAATTGAGATTCACGGTGAGTGAATTCATCACAACAACTTCAAGCGGATTTGCTCCAACAATTCTTGCCGTGCTTTCTGCGAGGAAATGATGATAATAAAACCATGGATTTTTTCCATGTAAATGACCTTCAACACCAAGATGTTGCCAATCGATCAATTCCTGTTCAATAAAACTGCGTGTTGATTTTGGTTGGAGTCCGAGCGAGTTACCACAAAAATAAATCTGCTCTTTTCCATCTTGTGATGGTATATAAAAGCGTTGCCTGAAGTCCTTTAACGGGTCTGCAGCATCTAACTGCGCAGCCAATTGCTTGTCGGCGGTAAATGTAACTGACATGCCGCAAAGGTAGGCAGAATTGTCGGAGCTATAGAAAACGGCGATGTTTCAATTTACTCGAATTGCCCTTTTTCAAGTCCGAGCCATTCCAATGCCGTTCCATGCAGTAATCGTGCTTTGATAGAATCATCGTAAGGCATGCTTTCTATCAATTTACCGGGATGATGTTCGCCGAGTGGGAAGGGATAATCGCTACCGAGTGCTAATTGTGCGGGGCCGAACAGATCGAGGAGATAATTCAGCATTTGGTCATCATGCACCAGGGTATCGAGATAAAACTTATTGAGATATGTTCTCGGATTCACCTTATTATCAACTGCCACCAAATCAGGTCTTACATTAAATCCATGTTCAATGCGACCGATAGTAGAAGGAAAGCTGCCGCCGCCGTGAGCGAATGCTACTTTTAAATTTGGCAATTTTTCGAATACACCACCGAATATCATTGAGCAAATAGCCAGTGATGTTTCGGCAGGCATACCTACCAACCATGGGAGCCAGTATTTATTCATTTTATCCTTTCCCATCATATCCCATGGATGAACAAAAATTGCAGCACCTAATTTTTCCGCAGCTTCGAAAAATGGAAATAATTCTTCTGCATTTAAATTCCAGTCGTTCACATGCGAGCCAATTTCTATTCCTGCAAGTCCGAGCTCTTTTACACAGCGTTCCATTTCCTCAATACTCAATTGCGGATCTTGTAAAGGCACCGTACCAAGTCCGATGAATCGCGTAGGATGACGAGAAACAACCTCTGCAATAAAGTCGTTTTGAAAACGCGATGTTTCAAGTGCATATGCCGCATTCTTTTCCCAATAATGAAACATTACCGGAATTGCACTTAGCACTTGAACATTTACATTTGTTGCATCACATTCTTCTATGCGGACATTGCCATCCCAACAATTACTTTTTACTTCACGAAAAAATTTATCCCCCTGCATCATTTTCGCACAACCCGGACAATAATGATCTAAATGGATATATCTGTTATCGAGAAATTTTTCACTCCACTTCGGAAGATGCTCGGGAATGATATGGGTGTGGATGTCTATTTTAAGCATAATTTTTGAAAAGGAACACTGGTTGAACAGGTTAAACAGATCGGGACGGATTTATTTATACTTGTTTTCGAAAATTTTTATTTTGAATTCGGGTTTTAATCCGAAATTTAATAATAAGCCAATCTCAATTTTTGTAGCTTTTAAATAGTTTAGTAATTGCGCTTCGTGGTCTGAGTTAAGCGCGCTGCAGGCTTTATTTTCAACAATATCGTAATTTCCAACAATCATATCAGCTACATAATAACCAACTTTAGCATTATCATAGAATACACTAATTGATTCCTGTTGCAAAACCTGTAATCCTGATTGCTCAAGCTCAATTTTTAGCGCGTTTTCGTATACTTTTTCTAGAAACCCATAACCTAAAGCATTGTATACAGTATAAAATGCCTTGAGTATCTGTTTTGTAATTTCGGAGTGTAAGTAATCCGTTTTTATCTGTTCAATCTGTGTTCCTTTTCAACTTCACAATAATCATCAACCACCGGAAATTTCAGATTTACTTCGGTGGTTCCATTACATGTCCGCAAGATTTACATGTGCAAAGATCCAAATCAGCATAAAATTTACCCATGATTTGCGGTAATTGATTTACAATATCCTGAAGTGGAAATGTCTCCTCATGTAATTTATGATTGCATTTTTCGCAGAACCACATACACGAATCAAATTCCTTTTCCGTGCGATAACGTTCAATCACCAAGCCAACAGTATTTGCAGGTCGCATGGGACTGTGCGGAACATTTGGTGGGAGCAAAAACATTTCTCCTTCTTTGATAACTATATCTCTGCGTTTGCCATCTTCCTGAATTGCAACAGTAATATCGCCTTCCAATTGATAGAACAATTCTTCACCATCTTCAAAGTGGAAATCTTTCCTCGAGTTTGGTCCGCCAACCACCATAACGATGAAGTCTTCGTTCATTTTATAGATCTGTTGATTGCCCACCGGAGGTTTGAGCAGATGGCGATTATCGTCGATCCACTGTTTTAGGTTTAAAGGTCCAGCAATAGCCATGATTTATCTGTTTATTTCTTTAATGAATTGGTAGGTGGTAAATTTACGCAGAATCATGAATATCCAACTGTATCCATACACCGCCATGGTATGCGGCAGCACACAGGGTATTGGCAAAGCCTGTGCGTTTGAACTGGCATCGATGGGTGCCCGCATTGTTTTGGTAGCCCGCGATGCCGATAAATTGAATCAGGTAAAACAACTGCTTCCCAATCCACATGGCGTAGAGCACGAATCCATTATTGCCGATTTCAGCAATCCCGAGCAGGTGCGCGCCGCAATGCATGCATATTTTTCCTCAGGAGAAAAAACAGTCAATATACTGGTGAACAACACCGGCGGACCTGCATCAGGAAAGGCTTCTGATGCGGAAACGGAGCAATTTTTAGCCGCCTTTAAGCAACATCTTATATGCAATCATATTTTGGCAACCGCCTGTATTCCTGGCATGAAAAATAGCGGTTATGGGCGGATCATCAATATCATCAGTACTTCAGTGAAGGCGCCTTTACCAAATCTCGGGGTATCAAATACCATTCGCGCCGCTGTTGCTAACTGGTCGAAAACACTTGCCAATGAGCTAGGAGCTTTCGGTATTACGGTAAACAATGTGCTGCCCGGAGCTACAAAAACTGAACGCTTGACCGGTATTATTTCTGCCAATGCTGCGCGCACCGGTAATGCCGTTGACGCTGTGGAGCATAAAATGCTGGAAGAAATACCAATGAAAAGATTTGGTGCACCGGAAGAAATAGCCAACGCCGTTGCATTTTTATCCTCCCCTGCTGCTGCTTATATCAATGGTATAAATTTACCTGTTGATGGCGGGCGAACAGCAAGCTTATAATATGCAATAATATTTTCGAGCAATTATTTTGCTACCGTCATTAATTTATGATCGGTAAATCGGCCTGCATTATTTTGAACTACCAATTGATAGATGTAATTCGCTTTTGGTAATGACAACGCTTCGAAATTAATTTGACTTTCATGATTTCCCGGAGGCAAATCGCCAAGGTCTATTGTTTTTATTTTTTGTGCGTTGATGTCGTATAATTCTATTTGTACGGAAGAAGCTGTTTTTAAAACAAAAGGAATGGTTGTTTGCTCGGTTGCCGGATTTGGAAAATTTTGTTGCAAAGAAAAATGTTGTGCATTTACGTTTTCCTGCCAGCCTATTCCCGTAGTGCCTTGTCCTTCAACCGTAACTTCCAGATATGAATCATATCCACCCGTATCAGGATTTACAGTCAAGGTTGCAAGCTGATAAGCATACCCGTCGGCAAAAATGCCATCAGTTTCCGGAGTTAAAGGATCGGCCCCTTTGGTATACAGATCAGGGCTTTCGGCGTAAATTGCATTTACTGTGTTGTGATCAAATGTAAGTTGTGAAATTGCCGCATATGCTGTGCTTACATATACCCGAAAATGAATATGGCAAACGCGACCATTATACCAACCGGGTAAAATGGTAATAAAATTTACTTCACCATTGGCATCGGCAATTTGATATCCGCGCAAATAAGTAAAATCTGCCTGTCCGGGATTTGATGCGTTATCATATCCTGAATAAAGACCGTCTTTATTGCAATGCCAAATATTTACGCGCACATTTTGCATCGGCATGCAATCGGAATTTCCAATTACTTTAATTTTCAAATTCAGTTGTGTTCCTGTTTGTATTTCACGCACATCGTTTCTGAAATAAAATGCATTTTCAGATAGATCGAGTGGATATGGACCGGCTGTTTCTGTTGGAATTAAAATACAGCCCCCTGTTATTTCATTTTTTTGCGGTTTTGCGAATACTGAAGATGACGGTAGAGTAAGCCCCACACCGGCGAGGCTGAGGCCCCTGAGGAAGTTTTTTCTGTTCATGATGTCAATTAAGTTGCCTGAATATGTATTTGCCACTGTCACCGGCGAATACCATCATGAAGGTACATAAAAAAACCGCCATCACAGGAAGGCGGTTTTTAATATTTGTTTGTCCGATCAACTGCAACCCAAGCTTTCGCCACAGTTCAAACACTTATAACAAGTGCCGTTGCGGATCGTGGTATGGCCACATTTCGGACACGGAGGTGCATCGCCCATAAGCGATTGGTTGGCAGCTTCTTGTGCATTCGCCATCTGATATTTTGCTGCTGAGGCCTTGCGGTTTGCAGCATCAGATTTTGGTTGCTTTTCAGCTACCGGCTCCGTAACCGGATAATTGCCGGTGGTTTCGGTTGAAATGTCTTGAGGATTTTTCTCAAACTGGCTCATTTCTTCCGGCGCCACGTGTACCAGGTCTGTGCGATCGAGATATTCGAATGCGAGCAGGCGGAACACATAGTCCACTATGGACGTGCTGAACTTGATATTAGCATGATCAACCGGACCACTTGGTTCAAAACGAGTGAACGTGAATTTGTCGGTAAATTCTTCCAGCGGAACTCCGTATTGCAGGCCTATCGAAACAGCAATGGCAAAGCAGTTCAGCAGTGAACGGTACGATGCCCCTTCCTTATGCATATCGATGAAGATCTCTCCCAGGGTACCATCTTCGTATTGGCCTGTGCGCACGAAAATAGTTTGCCCTCCGATCTTGGATTTTTGTGTAAAGCCGTCGCGTTTTGCCGGTAATTTTTTACGTTCTACCACACGGCTCAACTGACGTTTGAAAATGGTGTCGGTAGATTGCATGATGATACTGCGTGCAGCTTCCAATACTTCTTCGGAAGTCCACTCGTGTTTTACTTTTTCATCACTGCCTTCTTTGCTATCGCTTTTGGTTGAAAGCGGTTGCGACAATTTAGAACCATCGCGATACAATGCATTTGCCTTGAGGCCCATTTGCCAGCTCAGCATATAGCATTCTTCGATATCTTCCACTGTAGCTTCATGCGGAAGGTTAATGGTTTTAGAAATTGCACCTGAAATAAATGGTTGCACGGCACCCATCATACGAACGTGACCTAATTGATGGATATAACGCTCGCCTATTTTTCCGCATTTATTTGCGCAATCGAATACTGAATAATGTTTTTCCTGCAAGTAAGGTGCACCTTCTATGGTCATAGTTCCACAGATGTGATCGTTTGCAGCTTCAATTTCTTCGCGAGTAAATCCTAATGCGCGAAGCAGATTAAATCCCGGCTCACTATAATGTTCAGCACTGAATCCAAGGCGTTCGAGTGTTTCGGCACCAAGTGTGAATACGTTGAAAGCAAAGCTGATTTCGAAAGCTGAAGCCATCACTTTATCTACATGGTCGATTTCAGTTTCGGTAAATCCTTTTTGTTTTAATGTATCGTAATTAATGCTTGGCGCACCTTTCAATGTTCCGGTACCTTTGGCATAATTCACGATAGACTCTATGCTTTCATCTTTATAACCAAGATTTTTCAATGCGAGCGGAATCGACTGATTGATAATTTTGAAATATCCGCCACCTGATAATTTTTTGAATTTCACCAATGCAAAATCCGGTTCAACTCCTGTTGTATCGCAATCCATTAACAAGCCGATAGTTCCGGTTGGAGCAATAACGGTTGCCTGAGCGTTGCGATATCCGAATTTATCACCGAGTTGCAATGCTTCATCCCATGCATCGCATGCCGCCTTCAACAGATACTCAGGACAAAGTGCCTGATCGATACCCATTGGTTTAATTTCCAGTCCTTCATAATTATCAGCAGCATTATAAGCAGCATAACGGTGATTGCGCATTACACGCATCATGTCTTCTTTATTCAACTCATAACCTTTGAAGGCACCAAGTGCTCCGGCCATTTCGGCTGAAGTCTTGTATGAGATACCGGTCATGATAGCAGAAATAGCACCAGCAATTGAACGGGCTTTATCGCTATCGTAAGGAATACCGGAAACCATCAACAGTGAACCCAAGTTGGCAAACCCGAGACCCAATGTGCGGAACTCATAAGAGAGTTGTGCAACTTCAGGGCTAGGGAACTGAGCCATCAATACTGAAATTTCGAGTACTACTGTCCACACACGACAAGCGTGTTCAAATGCATCTACATTGAAAACGAGTTTATCGTCGTCGTAGAATTTGCGGAGGTTGAGTGATGCGAGGTTACATGCTGTATTATCGAGGAACATGTATTCGCTGCATGGGTTAGATGCGTTGATACGTCCTGATTTCGGACAAGTATGCCATTCGTTGATGGTAGTATCGTATTGCACACCCGGATCGGCACAACGCCATGCAGCGTATGCAATTTTATCCCAAAGTTTACGTGCAGATACTGTTTTAAATACTTTTCCATTTGTGCGACCGATTAATTCCCATTGACCTTCTTCTTCCAATACTTTAAAGAAGCTGTTAGGAATGCGCACAGAGTTATTTGAGTTTTGACCTGCTACTGTGCGGTATGCTTCACCTTCATAATCAGATGAATAACCTGCAGCTATCAAAGCAGCAACTTTATCTTCTTCTTTAACTTTCCACTCAACAAAAGATTCAATTTCAGGGTGATCGAGGTCGAGACACACCATTTTCGCAGCGCGACGTGTAGTTCCGCCTGATTTAATGGCACCTGCAGCAGCGTCGCCAATTTTCAGGAAGCTGAGCAGACCACTTGAAGTGCCACCACCTGAAAGTTTTTCTCCTTCGCCACGAATTTTTGAATAGTTGGTACCAACGCCTGAGCCATATTTGAATATACGTGCTTCACGTGTCCAAAGGTCCATGATACCACCCTGGTTAACCAGATCATCATCAACGCTAAGGATAAAGCATGCATGAGGCTGTGGACGTTCGTAGGCCGAAGTAGATTTTTTCAATTCACCTGAATCCGGATCTACATAATAGTGCCCTTGAGGTTTTCCTTTGATACCATAAGCGGAAAACAAACCGGTATTAAACCACTGTGGAGAGTTAGGAGCACCCATCTGCGCCAGGATCATGTATGCCAACTCCTCATAAAATATCTGTCCGTCTTTAGACGACGCGAAATAACCATATTGCTCACCCCATTGGCGCCAACAGTCGGCCAGGCGATGGGCTACTTGTTTAATAGAAGTCTCACTTCCCGTGCTGCCGTCAGCTTGCGGCACTCCTGCTTTGCGGAAATACTTCTGTGCCAATATATCGGTAGCCACCTGGCTCCAGTCTTGTGGCACTTCCACATTATGCATTTCAAATACCGCGTCGCCGGTGGTATTTCTGATAACTGATGATCGCAGTTCATAGGTGAACTGGTCGTAAGGACTTACACCATCCTGAGTAAAGTAGCGCTCAAATGATAATCCGCCCGTTGTAGGTTTTTTTTTGCTGGCCATGCTGATTAATGCGTTTCGGTTTGTTGGTAAAAGGGGTTTCGACAGTTTGGTTCAGGTACTGACGAAAAAACCTCCCGGTTCTCTCGAGAGGTTTCACGAAAGTATGACATGAAACTGTTTACAAACAAGTAACACTTTTCCACCCCCTTGTGGGTAAGATGAAAATAGTCTTGTACCGTGGGCGTCGCGTTGTTCACATATATTTTTTTATAAAGTAATTTTTACCCCGTCTGTCCACATTGATGTTGAAATAAACATCGATTTTGGGGAAAAAATTCGGTCGAAAAATTTGAAATTTTCTTTGCATATGAATAAGAAGGAATGGCTCAAATCAGTGGCAGAGCGGCATCGAGGGGGAAAATTGAAAAAAACAGCCTTTTTACTCTCGTTGATCACTACAAATAGAAAACACAAACAGATTAAAATTTTTGATGTGTTTTAATGCTGTGGATTGATGTGCATTCGTTAAAAACAAACGATGAATCTGCACGAAAATTGCACCCAAATTAAATTTTTGGCATTAAAGAAA
>JAIBBA010000198.1 GCA_019694895.1 Chitinophagales bacterium | reverse complement strand
TTTAGTTTCTGAAATAGGAACAGAATTATCTAAAAAACTAGATTATAAATACCATGATAAATTAGAAAAAGACATACGAAAATATTTAACCGAACTAAAATTCAAAACATAACTACGTCGTACAACATGGTATTGCCAAAAGCGGGGCTGAACGGCTTCTATTGGGCATTTGTGAAAGGTTCAACTTTCGTTCTTCGATTGAACTTTTGTGCTAAAAATCCCCGCCTTCGGCAATACCCAAACCGTTATAGGATATGGTCTATCAAGATCGCAGTTCCAAAAAGCGGGGTGAGCAATACACGATCTGGTCGGTTGACTGGCTAAACAAGCGTAGGCGACGACAAAGGTTTTAAAGTTATTTTGGCCAAATTATTTATTTTATTAACTTTAAAATCTAGGTAACATGAAAATCCCAAATTACCATAATTTACATTTTTGGAAGCTTTTTTACTTCACAGGCGCATTGTCGGTCTTTTCCTATTTATTTGGAAACAGCAATACCATAAATATTTTTACACCAAATCACAAAAATGATATTCTCATTTCTTCTGACGAAATTCCACCAGATACAACAGTTTATGAGGACGAAATTATAGAAGATACGCTCATTTTTGCCGACGGATTAGACACTATTGTCGAATTTAATGACTCTACGGCCACCGTAGACAGCCTGACCGGATTAATGCGTGATATTTTTACTGCCGGGCCTCATGATATTTTAATTGAGTTTGGTGGAGTGGCTAAGACAATCAACCGCGGACATTTCGGTATTCATGTTGGCGGCATGTTTGACAATTCTACATTACCTAATGACGGGACAAGTGATTATGCGTGGCAATGGTTAATAGACCTTGCACCCGATGTGCTGCGCTTCCCGAGTGGTTCATACAGTAAGTTCATGCATCTATTACACAATAACGATAGTACGGATGCAGTAGGCTACGGATATGACATTTATGAAATCGCCCGTTACTTTGACTGGACAGATGATACACTTGATTTCTACTATTACGCTCTCGATTCTGTAGAAATTGATCACATTTTATATGACGATAAAAATGAATTGGATGATGATTTAGGAGGTTGGATAAACCACAACCATGTTGAACAATTTATCAAATACCGTGAAAAATGGCTATCTCAACAATGCGTTACATCCCGGTACATTGATGATTTCATAGAATTAGTGAACCAACTGGATTCCACTTATCCCGGCAGACCTGCAACCAAAGTGATTTTGGATCTCAATATCCTGAGTGAGACAGCAACAGAGTGCAGAGCCATCGCCGACTATCTCAGGGCGCATGGAGTAAATGTGGTTGGTGTAGAAATGGGCAATGAGTCGTATAGTAATTTCTTTTGCGATGCCATGGAGTTTCATGACTTTGAAGACTATTGGTCCTTTATCAATGGCAGCAACCTACCTGGTAACGCCTACGTTCTACAAGACAAGCCATTCACTATGGAAGACATGTACAGCGACCATAACTTCATTTATAAGTTCAAAACCGGAGGTGGGTTTAATTACAAAATAGGTCTCAGTGGCGTACCGTTGGATACCGGTTATGCATTCAGGCTTGATGCTACCGGCAGCGAAACTTGTGCTGAGACATACGAGTGGAATACTGCTCTACGAAGTCATTACAAAGATAAAGTATCAGGAAGCAGTAAATACAAGTTCGATGCAGTAATCATGCACACCTATTATGAAGTGATAAATTGGGAGAAAATTGCTATTGACGGCTTTAACCCGGTGACTGTTTGTGCTGATACCGGAGATATGTGGCAGTTTGACACCTATGATGCAAGACTGCGACCAGCTTTTGACACCATCATCGGTATCGGCAATAAAATGGGCAACTTTAAATGGTTTTTAAACCGGTCAGATACCATTGCCTTCAAAGCTTCATTCAATAAATTTAACGAATATTTCAGTTTTGACTTACCGACCGATTCTGCATTTAAAAAGGATCTCTGGGTTACAGAATGGAATTTGAAAGACCACAGGGAAGGATTGAACAACCCCGCCACTCCGACTGACGACGCAGACCCTTTTAAGGTAGAAGTATACTCTAATGGCATCACCCACGGCCATCTATTTTTCCATTGGTGGCTGAAAAACATTAAGATTAATTTTGACGGTGCATTTCGACAAAATTTCTTTACTTACGCAACAGTTCAGAATTATGCAGGTGGAACCTCTACTGACCTGATTTCAACGTCAGATGGTATCGAAAGAGATTATTATGATAGAAACGATTGTCCTTATGATGAAGATTGCTCGGAACCACTTAATTGTCTATACGACGACAATTTTGATAAACGGAACTATCATATTCGCCGAACTACTTATTTTGTAACCTACCTACTAAGCACAATCAATAAAGAAAATTTAAAGTACTTACCCTCTACATTTACGTTGGCGAAAGGAAATGTAAATGTTCAGCCAACGGTATTTATAGACCCCAACAAAGAATTTGTATACGTGTTCTACTCTAACATGAAGGACACGATGCAAAATATCATTCTCAACCCGGATAACCTTGTTGCGTTTTTTC
The DNA here is from genome assembly GCA_019694895.1 of Chitinophagales bacterium. Taxonomy (GTDB): domain Bacteria; phylum Bacteroidota; class Bacteroidia; order Chitinophagales; family BACL12; genus UBA7236. The sequence continues at coordinate 1,635 of JAIBBA010000198.1, read as the reverse complement.
CCGGTATGGCATATGTAGATTTGGGAGTTGCTACAATCACCTACATGCAAGGGCAGCAACTATATTCCAATTCCGGCAAAGGGGCTATTTTTGATAAATATTTCATTAATACCTGCTATGCCACTTATGACCATCCATTTGAAATTGCAGCCACAACTGAGACTGGGCTCGATTCTGTTATACGAACGGTTACCAATGTGCCTAATTGTTCAGGAGCAGGTTATATTAATGGTTGTCTTTCAGCACCTCCGTATTCCATTGGTTACTTTAAAATACCGATTATTCCTGTTGAAGACCCGTTCAGGGCAGACAATAATGCACAGGATTACGAACTGGTGCTATACCCAAATCCAACTTCAACGGTGTTCAGTGTTAAGCAAGAAAATGTTCATACTTCTGCTACCAATTCAACCTTAGAAATAACAATTTTGAGTATGGACGGACAGTATATTTACAACACTCGTGCTTCAACCAACAAATCCATTCAAATATCCAACTTAGCAGCCGGATGCTATCAGGTAATCATCAAGGATAGCAACAATAATCGATTCTACAAAAAACTCATCAAGACAGAATAACTTGTAAAATGAACTCCTATTCCTTAAAGGCATATACTGCATCGGCAATCAGCTTCCTGGCACTACACCGGGAAGCTGATTGTCAGGTGGTATATGTTGACATTGACCCCGACATAATTCTAAGTGAAGGTGGCCAAGTTGCAGAACTCGACCTCGATCAAAACGGCTCAATTGATTTCTGGTTTCATAATAATTCGTTTACGTTTTATAGCGTTTGGTTTTCCTCATATCGTCTGATGCAAAACATATTAGTAGGTCCCGAGATTGAAGCCAATTATATTGCAGGTGAAACAGGTCAATATGGGACTGCCTATGGCGGTGTTTATACTCGTTATTATCCGTATGCAATTGAAGCCGGTGTTAAAATTGATACTACTATTAATTTTTATAATTATGGGTTGCAAGTTATGGGCCTAAAATCAATTGTTACATATAATGGCACTAATACATGGGCATGCGCGGATTGCAATTGGTATGGATTCTTTGTTGCAAATTCTCTTGACAAATATTTAGGTATAAAGTTTGGGAATGACCCTAGCTATCCGAATTTTGGTTGGATTCGCTGCGATGTAAAAGACGACGGTCGCACTTTAGTTATAAAAGATTATGCTTATGAAATGACCCCGGAATATCCAATAATTGCAGGAGATACAACTCATTTTGTAGAAATAATTGATTCTATTCCGAATAGTCCTGTGACTATTTATAGTTTTAATGAAATATTGTATATTAGTTTAAAAGACAGCGTATTGACGCAGGTAAAGATTGTAAATTTGGCTGGGCAAAAGATAAATAGTTTTGAGACTGCGCAAAAGCAAAACACAATTGACTTGTCATCACTTGCTAGTGGAATTTATATTGTTTCTGCTGAATATAAAGGTCAAGTATATTCAACCAAAGTTTTGATACATTAACAGCCGACCACATCCTATAACAGAAGGTAAGCGCAATGGCCGCCATACAGTATCCTTTGAATTCCAGCTTCGTTTCCGTAATTTAGATTAATAGAAAGTTATAACGTTTCATTTCGGCCACTACGCCTACCTTCGGAACGTTA
>JAIBBA010000077.1 GCA_019694895.1 Chitinophagales bacterium | reverse complement strand
AAAATCCCGACCGCAGGTCGGGAAAAATACTTGATACTTGATACTTGATACTTGATACTTGATACTTGATACTTGATACCACTCACCACTCACCACTCACCACTAAATCAATGCACATTCGGTATTTCCCCTTTATTAAATTCAAACTGATCATCTTTTTCTTTGTATTGTAATACAAGATCCAGAGCTTCGGCGATGACGTCGGAGCAGATGGTGATATGTGATCCCGGTTTGGCGTTTTCAATCACATATTTAATACTTTCCTTTTCAGGATTTATTCTAATCACATCCAGTCCGGGTTTTATTTCAAGTATGCCGTCCATTAATAGATTCATAATTTCTTCATCGGTTCTTCCCCTTAGATTTTTATCCTGACGAATAACTATCTCATCAAAGGTGCGCGCAGCAATGCGTCCGAGTTCACGAATATCTTCATCTCGTCTGTCGCCGGCGGCTGCAATTAAGCCCACTTTAATTGGTGCATTTACTTTGCTGAGATAATTGCTGATAGCCTGGAACCCATCAGGATTGTGTGCAAAATCTACCAGCACTTCAAAATTTCTGAATTTAAAAATATTCATACGTCCGGGAGTGGTTGCAGGACCCGGAATAAATGTTTGAAGTGCAAGCTTAATTTCTTCCACTTTAAATCCTTGCAGGTAAGCACATAAAGTTGCAGGAAGAATATTCTGAATCATGAAGGTAGCCTTGCCATCGAACGTGAGTGGAATATTCACAACTTTTTCTACACGCAGTTTCCAATTTCCTTTCAAAATTGTAATCCATCCATTTTCCAGTACCGCACAAATGCCTCCGCGTTCGCAATGTTCCATGATGCGCGAATTATTTTCATCCATACTGAACAATGCGATTTTACATTCCAGATTTTTACGCATATTGAAAACGAGATCGTCATCAGCATTTAAAATTGCGTATCCGTTTTTATGAACTGTTTCCGGTAATACAGATTTTACCTTTGCCATTTCTTCAACGGTATCAATATCTTTCAATCCAAGGTGATCTGCAGTTACGTTGGTGACAATAGCATAATCACATTTATCAAATCCCAATCCCGCTTTTAATAATCCGCCACGTGCACATTCCAACACCGCATAGTCAACTGTTGGATCCATTAATACAAATTTAGTACTTACAGGACCGGTGCAATCGCCTTTTTCTAACATGCGATTTTGGATATAGATACCATCGCTCGTTGTGAAGCCAACCTTATGTCCCATCGTTTTTGCAATATGCGCACAAAGCCGGGTGGTTGTAGTTTTACCATTTGTTCCCGTGATGGCTACAATTGGTATGCGACCTTGCGTGCCGGCAGGGAAAAGCATATCAACAACGGGTTCTGCAACGTTTCTGCCAATACCTTCGCTTGGAGCAAGGTGCATGCGGAATCCGGGTGCTGCATTTACTTCTAAAACAACACCGCGATTTTCAGTCATTGGTACAGAAATATCCGGACTCATAATATCTATACCACAAATATCGAGACCGATAGTTCTTGCAATACGTTCTGCCGTAAATACATTGTAAGGATGTACAATATCAGTCACATCTGTGGCAGTTCCACCTGTGCTGAGATTTGCTGTTGATTTTAAAAATATTTCTTCGCCGGGTGAAGGGATACTTTCCTCCGTCATCCCCAATTTTTCAAGCAAACGAAGTGTATGATCATCAATTTTAATGCTGGTTAATACGTTTTCATGACCGTAGCCTCGGCGCGGATCGGCATTTACCATATCTACCAATTGTTTGACGGTATGCACGCCATCACCAATAATTGCAGCCGGTTTGCGAAGTGCGGCAGAAACAAACTGGTAGTTGATTACGAGTAAACGATAATCATATCCTACAATATACTGTTCAACGATAGCCCATCTTGAAACCTCTTTCGATTTTTTTAAGGCAGCAACTGCTTCCTCCCAGTTTTTAATATTCATGGTAGACCCGCGTCCATGATTACCATCGATAGGTTTAATCACAATCGGGTAGCCTATTCTTTTAATGATTGCTTCCAGATCATCCTCATCATAGGCACTTCCACCTTTTGCTACCGGAATATTTAATTGTTGTAATAGATTTTTTGTTTCTTCTTTATCACAAGCAATTTCAACAGCTATATTAGAGGTAGTACTGGCAACGGTAGCCTGTATACGTCGTTGATTTTTGCCCCATCCCAATTGGACAAGTGATCGTCTATTAAGTCTTATATAGGGTATATCGCGCTTGATAGCCTCTTCGACGATACTTCCGGTGGATGGTCCAAGGCGTTCCCGCTCCCGGATCTCTTTCATTTTCATGATATGCGGAGCGATGTCGTAAAATTCTCCGCGAACGAGAGATTCGCAGAGTTCGACAGCAATTTTTCCTGCATATATGCCTGTTTGTTCTTCAAGGTAGGAGTACACTACATTATAAACACCCTTTGTTGAGGTGCTTCGTGTTCGACCGAAGCCTGTGTCCAAACCGGCTAGCGTTTGCAATTCAAGAGCAATATGTTCCACCACATGGCCCATCCACGTGCCTTCGTCGACGCGTTTGAAAAAGCCTCCTGCATGGTCTTCAGAGCATCGGTGCTCATACAAACTAGGTATGATCTGTTCCAGACGCTCACGGAACCCATGGATTTTATTGGTAGGCATTTCCTCCAACTCCTCCAGGTCTAGCTTCATCACGATCAGTTTATGGCGGCGGATGCTCCAATAGTTCGGGCCCTTCATTACGGCGGTGGAAAGGATCTTCATGTGTTTGCTTTGCGGCTAAGTTAAAAAAAAGGCAGATATGATGCTTCGAATTTTTTAATGTAGCCACGGAGACTTGTTGCCGTTAGATATCCTAAATAATTGTAACGCGATATCGATACTTAAATTATTGTGGATATGTCGATGCATTGCAATAGCCTGTAACAAATATATTTGCCCGATCATTTTACCATTGCATGATACCTAAAGGCAGGCTTATAGCCGTTGGAGGCGCAGAGCACCGAGATCATATTGAACAGGATAAGCTGGAAGTTTTAAGGCGAATTTTACAGGAAATGAGGGGCCCGGATACTGTGCTGGAAATCATTCCTACTGCCTCCGGCATCCCAAAACAGATTGCCAGAGAATATACTGATGCTTTTGGCACACTGGGTTGCAAGGCTACGCGTATCATGAATATCCGCAAGCAAAAAGATGCGCAGAAAAAAGAATTTCTAGACCGTTTGCGCTCCTGCGATGGTATTATGTTCAGCGGAGGAAATCAAACATTGCTTAGTGAAACATTTCTGGGCACAGAATTTCTGGATATTTTAAAGTCACGCTACATCAATGAACCCGGATTTGTCATCGCAGGAACCAGCGCCGGAGCAATGGCTCAGAGTGGCAGCATGATAAATGGGGGAGCCCCTGCAGAAGCATTAATGCGCGGAAAAGCGCTTATGATTGAAGGTCTTGGATTTACCAATAATTCCATTATAGATTCCCATTTTGTAAACCGAGGTCGATTCGGTCGCTTGATGGTAGCTGTTGCTGAACATCCTCAGCTTACCGGAATTGGCATTAGTGAAGATACTGCCGTAATCATCAAAGAAGACCGCTATCTTGAAATCATCGGAACAGGACTGGTTGTCATTATGGACGGAACTGAATTGCGTTTAAATAATATAACCAATAATAAAGGTGAAATGGTAAATCTAGAACGCATGATCTTTCACCTCCTCTCAAAAGGAAGGCATTACGATATGCAGGAAAGAAAGGTGATTTCAAATTAATAAATACCCGTGAAGTAATCTGCTTCGGATTTCATCCATCCTCTGTACATGCCCGGTGTATTAAAGGGCAAACAAATATTTCCTTTGGCATCGATGGCAATTAATCCGCCTTCAGCTTCAATGGGCTTTAATTTGTCGTGAACGATATGATTTGCAGCTTCCTCTAATCCCATTCCTTTATAAGTCATCAGGCAATGGAGATCATATGCTACAACTTGTCGAATAAAAAATTCGCCATGACCGGTGCAACTCACCGCTACAGAAGCATTGTTGGCATAGGTTCCTGAGCCTATCAATGGTGAATCGCCAACGCGGCCATATAATTTGTTGGTCATGCCTCCTGTAGATGTTGCTGCAGCCAAATTTCCTTTTGCATCAATCGCAACAGCGCCTACAGTTCCAAATTTTTTATCATCGACATGATCTAGTACAGTGATTTTTTTCTTCATGGCTTTTTGCCATTGATCGTACCTCAATTGAGTGAAGAAATAATCGTCGTCTTCAAACACTATATTATGCAATCTGGCAAATTCTTCGGCTCCATCGTTGAGTAATAATACATGTTCCGAATTATCCATTACACATCTGGCTAAGGTGACCGGATTTTTGATATTGCTAACGCCTGCAACAGCGCCACAATCGAGTGTTTCGCCATTCATAATGGATGCATCCATTTCATGCTGTCCCTTGTTGGTGAATACCGATCCTTTTCCGGCATTGAACATGGGGGCATTTTCAAGCGCTCTTACCGCAGCTTCCACGCCATCAACAGCAGTGCCACCTTTGGCCATGGCACTGTATCCTGCCTGTAACGCCAATTGAAGCGAATCATGGCACGCAGCCTCTATTTCAGGGGTCATGAGTCTCTTTGGCATGGTGCCTGCTCCACCATGTATTGCGATGCGAATTGGTGCATTCATCATATAAAGGTAGAATTTTTGATTTAGCAGAAAAGAGTGGTATGCACACCTGTTGAACCATGACCTCCGTTAATTGTTGTTAATTAGGGAACGCAGCGACCATCTGAATTGGTTATGTTTGCGTAAGTGTGATAAAGCTATCAATATGAAAGGAACTAAAACAATCACAGCAGCACTGCTTAGCCTTGTATTAGGTATCACCGGATGTGGTGCTAAGCAGGCAACCAGCGACAATCAACAAATTCAAGATAACAAGCAATCAAACGATCTGGCAATGCGTAAAACTTATACAGATGAAGAGATCCGTAACAACGGATGGGAAAAAGCAACATTTGGTGGAGGATGCTTCTGGTGCACAGAGGCGATTTTCGAAGAAGTGAAAGGGGTTAAATCGGTAGTTTCAGGATATGCGGGCGGGAAAATGGAAAAACCCACATACGAAGCCGTTTGCACCGATACTACCGGTCATGCAGAGTGTGTGCAAGTAGTTTTCGACCCTAAAGAGTGTGCGTTTGCAACAATATTGGATGTACATATGAAAACACATGACCCGACAACATTAAATCGTCAGGGAAATGATGTGGGAATTCAATATCGTTCAGTAGTATTTTATGAAAATGATGCACAAAAAACTGCTACTGAAGATTACATCAACAAATTAAATGCTTCCGGATACTACAGCGATAAAATTGTTACCGAAGTGGTGCCATTAACTACATTCTGGCCTGCGGAAACCTATCATCAGGATTATTTTGCCAAAAATCCCGACCAACCGTATTGTGTTTATGTGGTAGCAAAAAAGGTTGATAAATTTGAACACCTTTTCCCCGAATTAATAGAGAAATAAATCGTAGTTTAATATAGTGTAAGTATCATTTTTGGCGCAGACTCGTTACTTAAATCCAGCTGCAAAGAAAATGATGCTGCATGCGTACCATTGCTGAATCCATTAATGGTAAACCACTCAGTTTTAACCGGGCCATCGGTGCTTGAACTATGGTTGAAATTACTGTTGAGTAAGCATTCTGAAAAGGTTGTGGTAAGGCTGTCAAATTGAGATATTGCAAGGGCTTCAGATGCCAATTCGCTATATACTTCAGTATATTTACCTCGAATCAGTCGACCACTTGTTCCATTGAAAAATGTGTTTTCAAAAGTGGAAACCTCTTCATATGTCTCCTCATTTAATACCGTGGTTATTGGAAACATTTTCCAGTCGGCATTCCATTGATTGAGCAGATAAACTAATTTCCTGCAATCAGGCATTTGTTTATCATAGAATAACTGATCGCCCGAGAATTGCTTGACTACGTATCTGAATGTACCTGTTTGATATGACTCCTTACTTGTTAACAGTATAAAAACAGTAGTATCTGCTAAGGTTGTAAAGTTGATATAACTTCCGAAAACATCAGATTTGATTTGCTCAATCCATCCTTGCACAAAACCGGTCGTATCTTCATTGATTAGCGTAACAAATGGTATAAAACTGCTGCTTTCCATATAGACCAGCAAGCCATCTCCCGCTTTCAAATTGATTGAAAAATATTTGTAATAGTTGCCTTCCTGAAGTTTGTCATCAGAAGTGGTGAGCGAGGAGGTATCATTTGCCTCCACAGGACCAAGTGTGATGCTTTGCGCGTTAACAAAACTGGACGTAATGCAAAGGATCAAATGCAGTATGATAATTCTCATTATGAAGGTTCTTTATTCAGTTTCCATCCAATCGTCGAGGTCGCGACGTTCTTTTTTAGTTGGCCTTCCGGTGCCTTTTTCGCGGAATGCGGTGGGCATAAACTCCAAGGTTGTAAGTTTCATTTTCTCCTCTTCAGGGGTCACATCTTCCATATAATCCTTCACCAGCGGAGCGCCAACACGTCTTTCCAGGGGTGCCAAAACCTTGTATTGATACTTTACGACTCCTTTTGGAATAGTTAGTATCAGACCCGGAAATACTTCAAATGAAGGCTTGACTGAGTCGCCATTGACCTTCACTTTGCCATTTTTGACAGCTTCGGTTGCCAGGCTGCGGGTTTTGTATAGTCGAACAGCCCATAACCACTTGTCAATTCGCGTTTTTGTTACATGCTCAGGCACGATACTTGTAATGTTAAGCCGTAAAAATAAGCTACATTCCTGTATCTTAGCGGCTATAAGATTTTACATGCAAAAACCTATTTCCGCACGCGAGATTGTGCTGTCACTTAAAGACCGATTCCGCCCTGAGAAGGCAGAAGCGGGATATGAGACTGTTTTTCATTTGGACATATCGGGCGATCGTGGTGGACAATTCACGGTGACCATTGCCAACGGAACCATTAATATTGAGGACGGATTTCATGGCAATCCCAAGTGTATTGTGACAACCAAAGATGAGGTATATGAGGATACAGAGTGGGGGAGATCCAATCCTCAAATGGCCGTTATGTTTGGTAAAATTAAGGTGAGCGACCTAGGGGAGATACTCGATTTCATACCCTTGTTCCACCGTTGCGAGGAGTATTATCAGTAACCAGTAGAATAAAAAAGCGAAAATTGACAGCTATGCGAAAATTTCTTTTTACAGCGCTCTGTGCCTTTTCTGCAATGACTCTTGCAGCACAGAACTTCAATGGGCTGAGCGTTTCAACCGGAAATATGTATCCCGACGGGTCAAATTACGGTGTAGTGCTTCAAAATGAACTTATCCAGGTTCAGCAATTAGATACCACTGTGAAATATGATGTGGTGTATGAATTCAAAAACAACACATCAACATTTGCTACGGTTACTGCAGCGCTTCCGGTAAATGTCTATTTCAATGAATTTGCTCCGGGCAAAAGAAGCGAAATGCTGGATAAACTGGCTTCAATCTCTACATTTAGCGACATATTCGCAGTTCAGGATAAATCGCAAGATATCCGTGAGCAGATCCGCAATAATTTTCAAGGACGCAAGTTCGTAAGGAAATATGTGAGTGCCGACAATCTGAAAGCCGTCGGCATCCATGTTGATTTATTCAGAAATAATACCCGCATCAACATCAAAAAGATATTTTGTGAAATAAAATTCACGGATGCAACACCACTTTACCTTCCAAAGAATACAGAGGTTTTGTCTATGGAGATAAAGTTTATTGTTGAAATGAATTTTACACCGGATGAGATGACTAGTGTTATGGCATTTCTTACCATGCCGGCAATTAATGCGGGTATCGGCACAAAAGAAACCTATTCAATGTATTCATTAGGTTACGAAAAAAATTGGTCTGGTCGCCTCGAAGCATTGTATATTAAAAATGATATTTTCAATGCAACACCAATTATGCCGACAAAATTTTCGGAGTATACCACCTATATAGATGGAGATCGCAATCAGGTGTTGAAGTATGAAGATATCATGCTGATGGATAAGGACAAGATGGCATTTTATAATATAAACAATGCAGCAAGTTGCACCACGGGTACTTCATATACTGAACAGCTATTCATTCCATCTGCCATAAAAAATATTACAGCCAGCAGTTGGGTGAAAACGGATCAGGAATATGCTAAGCGCGCATTTAAGCAAACGCCGATGATCGCTTTTTCAGATTCATTGCATCCATACCAAACCGGAAATCCTACAGTAGTTGATGCATTACACAGCAGCTCAATGAAGGCGAAATTATACGATCAGTCTAACCTCTATAATTTCATAGCCGCCGGCTGCAAGAACAATACACCTTCAATCACATTCAAAGAGTCGGGAAATCCATTATATGCTTTCGATATATCTGATCATTCTTATGAAGATAGTACCTATGATGGTCGCGAGCACCTATCACGTCAGACCTGTTGGTGTGAAGGCGTAAATGGCCCCGGAGTTGGCGAATACATTGAGTTTGAGCTTACTCAGCCATCACACGAAATGCACATTTATAACGGCAATCAATCGTCGAAAAAAGCATTCGATGAAAGTTCAAAAGCTGATATAATAGTAGTAACCAGTCTCGATGGACATAAAATAAATCCGAACGGTGATAATCCTTCGGTTTATCGCAGTTCAATCATTGACCTCACCATCCTCAATGTGTATGAATTGGCAATGCCGGCAGGAAAATATCGCATTACTATAGACGCTGTCGATAAAGGTACGGTGCCTACAACCTGCTTATCATCTATCGGCTTCGACTTTCAAGTTATGGATGAATGGTACATGCGTTCGCAAAGTATGCTGCGTAGCTTCTTCAAGAAATAATAACGCTTAAACATAAAAACCCGATGCCACAACATCGGGTTTTTTTATGCATAAAAAATCCCGGCATTGCTGTCGGGATTCCATAATCTGTTTACTTGGGTTTATGCGTTTTTTTCCACTTTGTTGCCATCAGGTTGAAGCATTACTTCTGTTTGATGATGTATGGATTCTTTATGCATTGCGTGGAATAATTCTTTGATGAATTTTTCTGTCAAATTTTTGCGTTGACCGGAATTAACGCGATCTTCCAATATTTCTGTCCAGCGACTAGGTTGCACGATGGCAAGATTGTGTTCACGTTTATATTCAGCAATCTCACGGACTACATCCATACGTTCACTTAACATCTCAATCAAATAGTGATCAAGATGATCAATACGGCCACGGAGCATTTCCAACTGATTTTCAGCATATGGATTTTGCTCGAGCGATTGACGCATTTGCAGTGAATTAATGAGCTCACCAAATGCAGCAGGTGTTAATTGTTGTTTGGCATCGCTGAGTGCTTTATCGGGATTGATATGCGATTCAAGGTGAATGCCATCGAAACCAATATCCATTGCTGTTTGGGCTACCTCACGCAAATATTCTCTGGTGCCACAAATATGGCTTGGGTCACAAATTAGAGGTAATCCCGGAAAACGACGTTTCAGTTCAATCGGAATGTTCCACCTGGGAATATTGCGATACTTCGTTTTTTCATGAGTAGAAAAGCCGCGGTGTATGGCTCCTAATTTGGTAATTCCGGCTCTGTTTAGTCGCTCAAATGCGCCTATCCATAATTCAAGATCAGGGTTAATAGGATTTTTTACCAATACAGGAATATCGACACCCTGCAGAGCATCACAGATTTCTTGTACAGCAAATGGGTTCACTGTGGTGCGTGCACCGATCCAAAGCACATCAATACCCATGCGCAACGATTCATAAACGTGCTTCACATTTGCAACCTCTGTTGCTACCGGCTTTCCAATGGCATTGCCGGCATCTTTTAGCCATTTCAGCCCTTGACTGCCAATGCCTTCAAATGAATTTGGTCTTGTACGAGGCTTCCAGATACCTCCACGGAGTATATCAAAACGCTGGTCTTTCAATTGGAGAGCGGTCTCCATTACCTGTTCCTCACTTTCCACGCTGCAAGGACCTGCCATGATCAGCGGTGATTCGAAATTGAAACCCCATTCTTCGATGGGTTTAAACTTAAGTTCTTTGCTCATGCTTGTAATATTTTGTGTTAACTCTAGGATCCACTTGCTGTTTCGCCGGTAGGATATACCCCAAGTAAGGTTACATCCTCTGCGGCAGCTCTCAATCGGTCAATCTGCTCCAAAATCAATGCCAACGGACCTTCCGGGAGCTCAACATACGTAATGCGGTCGTCAAAATCCCGCCTCAAACCAATTGAAACCGGTAATGCTGGACTTGCCGACAGTAGCTTTACAGACGCTTTTACAGGTGAGGAGGTTGCATCCGGATTGCTATATTGCTTAGACAAAATTAAAAATCTTGTGATATTATTTGGCAAATTGTCAATATTCTTAACAATTATTTGAAGATTATAAAATCTGATGGCAGAAGTATTCCCAATGGCAGCCATGCCTTCATCGTCAGATTCGGCCACTGTTTTAACTGCCGCTGAGGTGGAAGAAGCCGATATGCGTTTTATCGAAGGATAGTTAAGAAAAAAAGCTGCGGTCTCCTTCAATGCCATGGGATGGGAAATGACTGCGTGTAATGTTTCCACAGGAACTACCTGTTTGGCAGCTAAATGCATTGCCAGATGCAGGTTGATTTCACCTTCAATATGTAGTCCGCTGTTCACCACCCGCTTATAATTTCCGGGTACTTCACCGGCTACCGTATTCTCAACGGCTATTATGCAATGGTCGGCTAGCCCGTTTTGGACAGCCTTGATAACCTCATCAAAATCATCAAGGAATAATATATCCGTATCGATTCCCCAATATTGCGTGGCGGCAACGTGGTGAAAAGAATACGGCTCTCCGAGTAGACTGATGCGCATGACGCAAAATTACTTAAAACAGGTCTTAATCGCTTCTCCGGGCTTGAAATTTGCACATACTTTAACGATGATAGTTAAGCGGATACCGATAAAGCAGAGCACTATTTTCAATTGATTTTGTAAATTTTAATTGCGCGGCATCACCTTGTTTTTCAACAATATCAGCAAGGAAGGCGAATTTGCCGGGATTAATTTTGTAAGATGATAGATAAAAATATCCGCATCGCTGCAACCCCTCCCGGTGATTTTTACCTCGGCGAGGATCAATATGCGCTTGTCAGGAAAAAGTATTCACGCGCAGTTGGCATTATATCGGCGATAAACATCAATTTCAGGAAACAGGATATCTATATCCCGTAAACCTGTTACCCGGTTGTTTGAATGAGCCATTGATATTGAGTGTGCAGGATGATGTTTTACAGTTGATGTCGAATGTGTGTACTCATCGCGGATATGTTTTATTGACAGAGAAAACAAAATCGCAGGTCATCCGGTGCAAATATCATGGCAGGTGTTTCCATCCTGACGGAGCATTTATGAGTATGCCTGAATTTGAGGAAGCGGAGAATTTTCCAACGCGCATGGATGACCTGGCAAAAGCTAAGGTAGAAGTGTGGAATGGTCTGTATTTCGGAGCCTTATTTCCGCAAGTCGATTTGCATGCATTGCTTAAACCAATTTCCGACCGCCTCTCATGGTTTCCATTTGAAAAGTTGAAATTCCGTGCAGATGTATCGGCCGACTATGATGTTAAAGCTAACTGGGCATTGTATTGTGATAATTATCTGGAGGGATTTCATATTCCTTTCGTGCATAAATCGTTGAACAGGGTAATTGATTATCATGCATATGAAACGATATTATTCCCGGGAGGTAATTTACAGATAGGAATTGCAAAAGAAGGAGAACTTACCTTTAATATTCCACCAACTGCCGAAGATCATGGCAAACAAATTGTGGCCTACTATTATTGGATATTCCCGAATATGATGTTCAATTTTTATCCATGGGGATTATCGCTCAACATCGTGCAACCTCAGGGCAAGGACAATACAAAAGTGTCGTTTTTAATTTTTGTTGCCGATGAAGAAAAATACAACACCGGTGCAGGAAGCGATCTCAATAGGGTAGAACTGGAAGATGAAGAAGTAGTTGAAAGTGTGCACAAAGGTTTGCAATCGCGATTGTATTTCAGAGGTCGTTATTCGCCGAAAATGGAAAAAGGTGTGCATCAATTTCATCAATTACTGGAAACAGCAATGCACAATTCGTAAAGTCTTTTAATATAAAAACCTCGCATGACCGGCGAGGTTTTTTTTCATCGACGAAATTAGCGCTACACGAATTCCGTCAATTATCTTACGAAGAAAGCGGAATCAACTTTTTCTCGCCGACTCCGCTTTCGCATCATCAATAACCGTAGTTACTGCTGATACATCTGATTTCGCTTCCGGGTGTCTCACTTGCGTGGCACCTTATAGCTTTCCTTTTCAGGATGCGCTTTCCGGAACTTCCTTTCGGTTGTCCTCGTCCGCTACTGCTAACGGCACCGGATAGTCATCAGGTATTCCAAATATATCTTGTAACAGCATTCAAGCCAATAGAGATTGGCATATTTTTACGCACAGCATTTGCACAGGGTTTATGCACAATCGGTGGATAAGCTAAAGGCCTTGAAATGCAGTCAGAATAGGGATTTTGGAAGGAGTGGTCAGCGTGAATGCACAATAAATGCACAAAAAATGTTAATGCGAAATAATGAACTGTTCCCTCGCCGAACAATCGCCTGCGTCAAATATCAGAAAGTAGATTCCTGCAGGCAATTCGCGAATATCGATTTCAGTTTTCAATCCGGTTAATTCCCCAAATTGCATTTCAGCACCTTGTAAATTAACCAGCGACCATTTGCCGTTAAATTCATTTGCTGCTATAATAATTGTTAAGATATTATTTGCAGGATTTGGCGTAATCTGAAATGGTGTTTCGACATTATTTGTAATAGCTGTCTGACATGTTTCAATATTGACAACTACTTGCGATGTATCTGAACATCCTGCTTCATTGAACCCGACAATATTACAAGTAAAGGTGCCTTCAGCAATACCGTGTAAATAATATGAATCGGGATCAGGACCGGGGGTCATCGTGCATATATCATCAGACAGCCATAAGTAAGTATCAGCACCGCTAACATGTAATAAACCCGCGTATGGCATGCAAATATTGATTTCGTCATCTAAAACTTCGGTTACCGGAGGATCTTCCACATATAGCGTATCAATACAGAACTGTGGAATAAATGCAACATAATCGTTGTACGTTTCCCAGTAACTATTGTTTCTGCCGGGTCTGACATACCCTGCTGTTCCGTCGATATTTTCTATGCCTTGTGTTTTGCGTTTGCCATAGTCGGGACTCGCAGTGGTATGTATTTCGATAATATTGGTTGTTTCAAAAAGAATTACTTGCGTTGTAAGCAGTCCCTCCGTTTCGCCATAGGGAGGTAGGTCGCGATAATTAATCACAAGTTTACGATTAGGAGCGGAGCCTGACTGAAACCAGGAAATTGTGCCGCCCATTGTAGGGTCGTAATCGCCCCACGAAGCAGCTATCAGATCTGTTGGCATACCGGGAGTCGGGATATCATTTGCATAGGGTGGGAAGATGGCAAGGTCGAAATTGAACGTGATGAAACCATTGCTGTGGATGCGGACATAGTTTTTCAAACTACCGAAAAATTCAAAATCAAATCCTATTTCTATTCCATCACTAAATCCATCATCTATTAATGAAACATATTGTTCATCACCACTAAGCGGTGCAAAAACTCCGGTAGTATCAACATCGTAATACTGAGTATTCTTATAACTGATTACATAAGAACCGGGATCCAGTATTTCCGGAAAGAAAATTCCATCTGCACTAATACCATCCCCATCAAAATATCCTCCGGTATCAACAGGTAAAATAGTATCCGGAATGCCGTTGGTGCAATATATGCTATCAATACCCATGAAGCATTGTGCGGATAAACTTGCATGTATAAAAATGATACCTAAGAGGAGAAGATTGCGCATAGTTTAGGCTTTACATCTGAAAATTACGACATTTTAATGAGTGTCGTTTACCCTAAGGTAACAAGTGTCACTCCGTCGCCGCCACCTTCTCTGTTTGCAAATTCGAAACGCAACACGGCAGGATGCGATTTCAATGTTTGCTGCACAACCTCTCTGATGGCGCCTGTGCCTTTGCCATGCAATATTCTTAACTGATAAATCTTGCGCATCA
>JAIBBA010000076.1 GCA_019694895.1 Chitinophagales bacterium | reverse complement strand
ATTCCATTGAATGAATCTTTCGCCACATATGGAGAATATCTCTGGCGCGAATACAAATATGGTCGCGATGATGCTGATTATATCGGCTATAATGACCTTCAAACGTATTTGAATGAGGCATCATACAAAATGGTTGACCTGATTCGCTATAATTATGATACACGCGAAGACATGTTCGACTCTCACTCTTATGCAAAAGGTGGAAGAGTATTACACATGCTGCGTAAATATCTTGGCGATGATGCTTTCTTTGCAGGATTAAATTTATATCTTGAAAAAAATAAATTCCAGTCTGTTGAAATCCACGATTTGCGCAAAGCAATGGAAGAAGTGAGTGGAGAAGACCTGAGCTGGTTCTTCAATGAATGGTTTCTCGACAAGGGTCATGCCGAATTAAGCATATATTATGAATGGTTCCCTGAAGAGGATAAATTAGATATCACCATTTATCAAAACCAGGACACATCCGTTGCACCTGTCTATGTAATACCAATGGATGTAGACTTCTATTACAATGGAAAAGTTGAGCGCAAACGCATCACACTTGATCGCAGCATGCAAACATTTTCATTCAACTTTCCTGTGCAACCCGATTTGGTAAATGTCGATGCTGAAAAAATGCTACTTGGAAATAAGTATGACAATAAAGATATCGACAGTTACATATTCCAGTATCAACATGCACCATTATATCGGGATAGAGCCGAATCACTCGAAGCTTTAGCACCCTACCAGGCAGAAGATCCGCGTTACCGCGACCTTATAACATCGGCGCTTGATGATAAACATTGGTCGCTTCGTCAATTTGCCATAGATACATTGCTTATTGATGCCAGCACTCCGCAATCTGTAAAAGAGAAGATCATGCAAATGGCTAAATCTGATCCAAGGAGTTACGTGCGTTCATCAGCTTTGAATAAATTAAAAGAGATCACCGGTATAGATGCATGGAGCGTGTATAATGCAGCTATGAACGACAGCTCATACAATGTAGTTGCTACCGCAATGACCCTAATTTATAATAACGATAAGAAAAAAGGTCTTGAATTGGCTCGCACATATAAAACTGAAGCTAATGATAACTTGAGCTATAGTATCATGGGCATTCTCAGCGATGGGGGAGAAGCAATCGACAATGATTATTTCCTGGCAAAATTTAAAGAGGCCAGTGGCTTTGAAGTGTATTACGTTTTAATGTATTATGAGCCTTTCATTTTAAGAATGACAGATTCATACATCATTAAAAAGGGTGTCGACGAATTGAAAAAAGTTGCTTCCGATCAAAGCAGTTTTTGGATGTCGTTTACAGCTGTGAATACCTTAAGCAGCATGGCAACTACTTATCAGGATGCGATCAATAACACGACTGATTTACAGATGAAACAATCGTTACAATCGGCACTGGATTATGTAAATGCCGCTTTAACGGAAGTGAATGGTGGTGGCGATTATTGATAATACCTTATCACTATATAAAAGAGCTTCCAACCGGAGGCTCTTTTTTTTATTCACTTTTGAACAGCCACCTCTGACGTGCAGCCATATAAGCCGGAAACCAGGAAGCTATGCAACCAACAATAAACACGGTAAGAAATACGCTCACATAATCTCGCCACTCTAATGCAATCGGATAAGCAGTAACAACAAACGTTCCTTCGCCGGGAATGGTTATTAGTCCAAAATGCATTTGTAAAAAACAGAGCAGGGTGGCCAAAGTAAATCCCACAGCAATGCTCACAAGTGTTTGCAAAATTCCCTGTATGAAGAAAATATTTCTTACCGATTTTTCAGAAGCGCCCAACGATCTCAAAATACCAATATCTTTCTTTTTATCGATCACCAACATGGCTATGGACCCAATCATATTAAACGCTGCGATGATGAAAATAAAAGTGAGGATAAAATAAACAGCCCATTTCTCGGTGCGCATTACACGATAGAGAAATTCATTCTGCATAAATCTATTCTTCACGGTAAATTCGTTTCCCATAATGGATTCAATATCATCCATTACATCGTCGACAGCCCTGCCTTTTACACTTATTTCGATTGCACTGATTTCATTGTTTTGATATTCGAGCATGTTGCGGATAAAGTCAAGCGAGGTAATCACATATTTACTGTCGAACTCCTGCTGAATCCGAAACACACCCATAGGCTGAATACTGCGCTGTATAAAAGTATTCTGAATATTAGAAATACCCTTAGTTCCTCTCCGAGGCATAAAGATCTGCACAGAAGGGTTATCTAATCCCAAGGCTACATTTAATGTTGATGCAACACCGGAGCCCAGCACAGCACAATCTATTTGCGTATGTAAATATTCATATTCCAACACATACTGGCCATAAAACACAGAATCATCTACGGCAGTTACTTTCTTGTAAATGGTATCAACACCTTTAATAGTAGCAATATGTTCCTGGTCATTATATGCCAATAATGCATTTTCTTCAAGCGTCATGGACATATCTTGCACACCATCAATATGTGCGATTTTTTGCAGCCTCAATGAGTCAGGCGAAAACACCTTCCCATAACTTGGTGTAACAGTGATGTCAGGATAAAAAGTATTGTATAATCGCTGAACCAGGTTTTCAAATCCATTGAATGCCGACAAAACAATAATGAGTGCGGCACTGCCTATCATAATCCCCGACATGGAAATGCCGGAGATGATATTAATGGCGTTTGTCGATTTTCTTGAAAAAATATACCGCCAGGCTATGCGAAGGGTAAACTTCATGCAAGAGCGTTATTGATCAGCTTCATTTTTCTTCTGCTCACGGAATATCTCTTCCAGACGAAATACATTTTCAAGCGTATTATCGAGGTAAAATTCCAACTCCGGTATGATACGCAGTGTTTGTCGCATGATCTGCCCAAATCGCTTGCGGATATCACGCACATGCAGATTTAGTGAATCAACAACCTTTTCGCCTTCATTTTTATCGAGAACGCTCACATAGATGCGACATACCTGCAAGTCAGGCGTCACTTGAGCATCGGTTACGGTAACAAATTTTCGTCCATAGTAATTGGCTCCTTCTTTCTGCAAAAAGGTGCCCATTTCATCCTGGATCAACTGTCCGATCTTCTTTTGTCTTCTGCTGTCCATAATCTGCTAAGTTACGGTTTTCGGCAATACAACGTCGTTTCGCGTCTTTTAGTTTAGATGCAAGGGTGTATGGAACCCCTCGTTTTTGTAATTTTGTGACCTATCATGAAAAGTTACCTGCGGATATTGAAGTACGTGGGGCGGTTTAAAAACTACGCCATCCTTAATTTTGGATTTAACCTGCTCTATGCCTTCTTCAACCTGTTTTCTATTTTGATGGTGATACCATTTCTGCAGATCATCTTCAAAATGGTGGAACCTCCTTCCCAAGCGCCCGACTTCTCATGGAACATCAAGCAATTGATGAATTACCTCAATTATTATTTCGCAGCTTATGTATCCGATCATGGGGCGTTTGCCGGTCTATTAATTGTTTGTATTGCGGTGGTGATTATGTTTCTTCTGAAAAACATCTGCCGCTATCTCGCATTATATTATCTGGCTCCATTGCGAACAGGAATTGTGAGAGAATTACGCCAAGGGGTATATGACAAAATTTTACAATTACCCCTCTCCTACTTCAGCGAAAAACGCAAAGGCGACATAATTGCGCGCATGAGCACCGATGTAAAGGAAGTGGAAAACAGCATCATGAATACCATCGAATCCACTTTTCGCGATCCGGTTACCATGATATGTTTTCTAATTGCCATGTTTGTCATCAGTTTCGAACTGACAATTTTTGTATTATTGTTACTGCCGATAGCAGGATTGTTGATTGGAAGAATTGGAAAATCGCTGAAGCGTAAATCGCAAAAAGAACAAGGACAATTAGGTTACTTAATGTCCCTGTTCGAGGAATCACTTTCAGGATTGCGAATCATTAAAGCCTTTAATGCCGAACGCTATCAGAAAGGAAAATTCCTTCGCGAGAATAAACAACTCGAAGCACTTGCAACCAGCGCACATCGCCGATGGAACGTTGCAAGTCCGCTGATCGAGTTTTTAAGTGTTTGCGTTGTTGCTGCCTTACTCTATTATGGCGGAAGTATCATTTTGCGTGCAGATTCAGGACTTACCGCCGATTTATTTTTAGGATACATTTTAGTATTCGCCAACATGTTAGGTCCTGCAAGAAACGTGGCCAATGCATATTTCTACATTCAACGCGGAATTGCATCACTGGAACGTATCGAAAGCATTATGAATGCAGAAGTACAAATTAAAGAAAGTTTACACGCTACCAATATTCGCACATTTGATCATGCGGTAGAATATCAGGATGTAGTGTTTGCATATAATGAAACACCGGTATTACGCGGTATCAATATTAAAATTGAGAAGGGAAAAATGATTGCCTTGGTCGGGCCTTCCGGATCAGGTAAATCTACATTTGCAGATCTGCTTGCCCGCTATCACGACGTTACTTCCGGATCTATACGCATTGATGGCAATGATATTCGAGATTTACGCATTTCAAGTCTGCGCAATCAATTAGGAATAGTAACACAGGAGTCGATATTGTTCAACGATACCGTGTTCAATAATATCGCCTTCGGTATTGAACATGCTTCTGAAGAAGACGTAATCAAGGCAGCAAAAGTTGCCAATGCACACGATTTCATTATGCGTTTGGAGAATGGCTATCAAACCATGATCGGCGACAGAGGATCTAAGCTCAGCGGTGGAGAACGTCAGCGAATTACCATTGCAAGAGCGATATATAAGAATCCGCCCATCCTTATTTTGGATGAAGCAACATCATCTCTTGATACTGAAAACGAAAAACTTGTTCAGGATGCATTATTCAAATTAATGAAGAACCGCACCTCCATCGTAATTGCACATCGACTCAGCACCATTCAATTTGCCGATGAAATTGTTGTAATGCAGGAGGGACGTATTGTAGAACGCGGAAATCACAATGCATTAATTGCCAAAAACGGCTTGTATGCAAGGCTCGTTGAAATGCAGGCTTTTTAATTTTCAATTCCCAAATTCATTCTCTTTCATATTGCGCAGTTCATGTCTTTTCTTCGCATTTGCTTTCATGCGGAGATTCAGCATTTCAACTACCACAGAGAAGCCCATTGCCGTATAGATGTATCCTTTTTCAACATGACCGCCCCATCCTTCAATAATAAGGCTCACACCAATCATCACCAAAAATGACAAGGCAAGCATTTTTACTGTTGGATGTTTTTGCACAAAATTGCTGATAGGATCTGCTGCAAACAACATAATAATCACCGCAATAATTACAGCAGCAATCATTATGATTACTTTATCTGCATCAACCATACCAACTGCCGTAATAACAGAGTCGAGAGAAAATACAATATCCAGCAAAAGAATTTGACCAACTACCGATACAAATGAAGGGGTTTTTGCCTTTGAAGAAGTTTCGTGTTCCTCACCCTCAATTTTGCCATGAATTTCGGTCGTGGCTTTATAAATGAGAAAAAATCCACCAATCAATAAAACAATATCTCTACCTGAAATACCATGACCGCTGATATTAAATAAATCAGCTTCCAATCCTAAAATCCAGCTGATCGACAACAGTAATAACACCCTGGTTCCCATGGCCAGCATTAAACCCCAACGACGGGCGGGTTTTTGTTGCGCTTCAGGTAGCTTCGTAGAAAGAATTGATATGAAAATGATATTGTCAATGCCGAGTACAATTTCAAGTATTGTAAGCGTCAATAAAGCAATCCAGGCGTCGGCATGCATGAATATCGATAAGTCCATAGGTTGGGTTTAGCGGCAAAACTGTGATGAAAAGTTCAAAATGCAAAAAAGGAAATAGTTAATATGTTCCTGTTAATAGGTAATTTAGACGCTGAAAAGGGCGAAATATGCTACTGAATCAATCGATTTTACCGTAAAAGCCCTCAAAACTCGCGCTTGAACGGTTTTTTCGGTTTTCCTTACGTGCTATTTCACCTGTTTACCGGAAATCCAGCAATACCGTGCGTCAGACACCATTTTTCGAAATTTACCTGGCATTATTCCTATTACTTGGAACCTTGTGTTTCGGTGTAATCGGATATATGGTTTTAGAGGGATACAACCTTGTAGAAGCCTTATACATGACCGTAATCACACTTGGAACTGTTGGCTTTACTGAAGTGCGGCCACTTGATGATGCAGGCAGAATGTTTACCATCGTTTTAATTCTGGCCGGATTAGTCATTTTTGCCTATTTCATTACACAGATATCCCGATATTTTCTGGATGGAGAATTTATTCTCCACTATAAATCCTATAAAATGAAAAAACAAATAGAAGGCTTGAAAAACCATGTAATCATTTGTGGATTCGGTCGAAATGGAAGAGAAGCTGCCCGCGTATTGTTGAAAAGTAATATGCATGTGGTTGTGATAGACCAGGACGAGAGCAAATTAGCCGAATTTGCCGAGGAAGCTCATTTTTATTACATCTATGGCGATGCAACCAGGGATGAAACGCTGATTGATGCCAATATCACGCAAGCTAGTGCCATCCTGACTACTTTACCCGATGATGCGCAAAACG
Source organism: Chitinophagales bacterium (assembly GCA_019694895.1). Classification (GTDB taxonomy): domain Bacteria; phylum Bacteroidota; class Bacteroidia; order Chitinophagales; family BACL12; genus UBA7236. Next base: position 7,656 of record JAIBBA010000076.1, on the reverse strand, counting down.
TATTTGTATGCCTTACGGCGAAGGAGTTACATCAAAACATCAAGATCATTGCCCGCGCAACGCACCTGAGTTCCGTAAGAAAATTAAAAAATGCCGGCGCCACGAATGCCATTATGCCCGATAAGATAGGAGGGGCGCACATGGCCATGCTTGTAAGCAATCCGGACATTGAAGAATTTATTGATATCATGGCTACTCACTCGCAGGATGATTTTTCTATTCAGGAAGTAATGGCAGGAAAACGCGTGAATCTGGGAGATATTAACTGCTGGCAAAAAACAGGGGCTACCGTTATTGGAATTAAATCGTCGGGAAATCAGTATATATTAAATCCGGATGCCAATGTAAGTGTAAATCCGGGCGACGGGGTTATCATCATGGGCTCTAAAATTCAAATTAACGCTTCAAAACAACTATTCATTTAAGCTATGACACCTCAAGAACTACTGGCCATCTACCGCAAAAATCTTGAAAGCACCATCCAGGAAGTAACCAATTTCCCAGACGACACCATGCTATGGGAAACAGCCCCGGGAGTGCTCAACTCGGCAGGCAACCTTGCATTGCATATTGCCGGAAACCTCCGATATTTTCTGGGCAACGAGATTGCCGGAACAGGATATGTGCGCGATCGCGATGCCGAATTCAATACGAAAGGCCTTTCTCGTTCGGAGGTTTGTGATGCCCTGCGTCTCGCCATTGCTGATGTAGAACTTACCCTGGCGAATATGCCCAAAGAAATGCTTGGCAACAACTATCCTCTCGATCGCTTTGGTGGAGTGCAAACAACAGGATTTGTGCTGACATATTTACTGGCACATTTAAATTATCACCTGGGTCAGGTGAATTACTTGCGTCGCATTTTGGCGAAATGACCTAATTTTATCGCGTTATGCAAGACGTAGTTTTAGGGATAGATATCGGAGGCACCGGTATTAAATTTGGTTTGGTAACAAGAACCGGTGAAATACTCGTTACAGATAAAGTAAAAACCAAAGGATATCCGAACCCCGAAAAGCTACCCGAAGACCTTTTGAAATGGGCTACCAAAGCCTGCTCCGATCATCAAGTAACTCTTGTCGGTGTTGGCATAGGCACGCCAAATGGCAATTATTATAAAGGCACCATTGACTTCGCCCCTAACCTGCCATGGAAGGGCGTGGTAACCTTAAAATCTTTTTTCGAATCCACCTTCAAATTACCCGCAGCCCTCACCAACGATGCCAAAGCAGCAGCTATAGGTGAAATGTATTTTGGCGGTGCGAAGGGGATGAAAGATTTTTTATTTATCACCCTCGGAACAGGTTTGGGTAGCGGCATTGTGGTAAATGGACAAATTGCCTATGGATTCGACAGCCTTGCCGGAGAAGTTGGTCATACCATCGTATATCGCAATGGTCGCGAATGCCCTTGTGGAAGAAGGGGTTGTCTAGAACAATATGTAAGCGCTCCGGGAATTGTAAAAACATATTACGAACTCCTGCGAAGCAAAAATCTTGATGAATTCAGAACCAGCATCGGCAACATGATAGATAGCGCCGAATTATGCAAGCTTGCAGAAGATGGCGACACCTTAGCATTGGAAGCATTTCAAAAAACCGGAGAAATTCTTGGCTTTGCTTTGTCAAATTCGGCATGCTATACGCGACCGGAAAAAATATTTCTTTTCGGTGGCTTAGCCCAAGCTGGTGATTTAATTTTCAAACCTACCATCAAAAGTTTTGAGTCATATTTATTGCCGATTTACCAAAATAAAATTCCAATTGTACCTTCCGGATTAAAGGAAAGTGAGGCCGCCATTTTAGGAAGCGCATCATTGATTTGGAATGAATTAAATAAATAAAAAATGCCACCATTTGCAGGCGGCATTCTCTTAACATATATATAAACGGGTCACGAATAATTAATGAGCGATTACCATGCGTGCATGATATTGCCTTTGTGCATCCCTGCAATTGAATGTATACATTCCATCGGCCAAAGTTGTTACATCAATATTCAATTCAGTTCCACTAATTTCTTTTCCGGCCAATACTGCTCTTCCAGCCATGTCATAAATCATCCATTGCGTATCAGCACCAATCAGTGTTGATGGTATATCTACATGAATTGTGCCATTTTTAACAGGATTAGGCCAAACGCGCAATTCAACATCGGTTTCCGGTGTCGTAATACCGGTAAAATCTTCATCCAGATACCAGTATTTAGCAGTGGTATCTGTCTTGAAATAATCAAAAAGCAACGATCCCATTTTATACTCTCCAACACCTGAAAGATGCAATCCGTCAGGCCCTACATCCAGATCGCAATCAAGATACAACCCGTCTTCACGAGGAGTAGATCCATCCGTCCAATGATATGTTCCCCAAGTGACTAAAGGGATTTGCGCAGAGGGGCCCTCCGACTCAAAACCGAATGCATGATTGATAACCTTTTCGATTAAAAATTTTATAGCCCAACCATTAAAATAATCTCTTGGATATAACAATCCGCCCGAAACTTCAGGGTCTACTGGATCAGCATAACCACTATAAGCACGTGCTGTGATATAGCATATTTGTACATTGGGAAATAATTCATGTATTACATGTAATAACAATTGATAATCATTTACCAATGCATTTGGTGCCGAAGGAAAAATGGTATCATAGGCACGGGTATTATCTTGTTCTATCCAAACTACCTGCACCTGCTCTGCACTTAAACCCTGATCCTCAAGTCCATTCACCACGCCACTCCAATAATTATCTGTGATGTCGAACATTTTTTGAATACCTTGTCCACCGACGCAAGCATTGATAATTTTTAAATTGTCGTTTACCGGTTCATAATCATTTGAAAAGTCAATAAACTGTTGGAATTCTGTCATTGGGTTTGAAGCGCCAATGCCGAGCATTACAACTTTGCCATTTGGATTTGGATTTCCATAAATATCCATTGGTGTAATCGCTTGCACATGCTCAATACATTCTGTTAAATGTTCAGCAGGACGGATATTACTTCCCTCCGGATATAATCCGCCTCTGATTCCATTAAAGTACCCGTCGGTGAGATCAATTAAAGGAGTTCTGCCGAGATGATCATTCGAACAATCTTTTTGGGCAGAGATTTGTAAGACACTTGCGCAACACACCAATATTGCTGTCGCTTGTTTAAATAACATAGGCTTTTGGTTGATGATAATATAGACATGCGGTGTGTTGTCATCATCAATATTACAAATAACGTGCTGAAACTCAAAACACTAGTGCCACAAAGGGATGTTAAATTTTTGTATAACCCATGTGGGGAATCTTTCCCCAAGCTGTGCAAGGCATCTACATCATTATTCTTTATCTTCATCGCATGAAATACCGGTTCATTACCGTGGCAATGCTCTTTTCTGTTGGGTATGCCCAAGTTGCTGATCAAGACCTTACGAAATATGTGAATCCATTTATAGGTACCGGGGGCCATGGGCATACTTTTCCGGGAGCAACTTTGCCCTTTGGCATGGTGCAGTTGAGTCCTGACACCCGCCCCGACGGTTATAACGATTGGGATGGCTGTGGCGGATATCATTACAGCGATTCTATTATTTATGGATTTTCACATACACATCTCAGCGGTACCGGTGTTGCCGATTATTGTGATATCCTGCTGATGCCTACAGTAGGAAATATTCAGTTGAATAATATTTCTGGCACAGATCCGCTTTCGGGATATGCCTCCGCATTTTCGCACAACACAGAACATGCTGAACCGGGATATTATGAGGTGGTGCTTGCCGATGATAATATTCCCGTTGCCCTTACCGGAACCTTGCGAACAGGTTTGCATCAATATAGCTTCCCCAAAACCAATCAGGCGAATGTTATTCTCGATCTTCGACATCGCGATAAATTGCTCGATGGCTCCTATATAGAAATTGTATCCCCAACAAAAATTCAAGGTCTCCGTCGATCATCATCATGGGCAAGTGATCAATGGGTTTATTTTGCCATTGAGTTTTCTCAACCATTTACTGTTGCCGGAGTGGTTGATTCCGCCACTACGCTAAAAACCGCAGGCACAGGTTTCAGACCACTAATCCTGAGTGGCGATCAACTTCACGGATATTTTCGCTTTAATACCGATGGCGCACATCCATTGATGGTGAAATGCGCACTCTCTCCTGTTAGTTGTGCCGGAGCGTGGAATAATATGGCAACAGAAAATCCGGGTTGGGATTTCAATGCTGTACGCAACAATGCTAAAACCGCATGGAATAAAGAATTACAAAAAATCAGCATAGAAAGTCCTGTTGATGAGGCAAGATCACTTTCAGATCCTGATAATAAGCTGGTTATTTTTTATACGGCACTGTATCACTGCATGATAGCACCTAATATTTACGAAGATGTTGATGGCAAATATCGAACAAGGAAAAATCAAATTGGCATTACACCAAATCACACACAGTATACTGTATTTTCATTATGGGATACTTACAGGGCATTGCATCCATTATTTACGATAATTGAACCGCAACGCACCAATGATTTCATCAATACTTTTTTACAACAGTATCAGGATGGTGGTGATCTTCCGGTTTGGGAATTGAGTGCAAATGAAACAAATTGTATGATAGGATATCATGCCGTAAGTGTGATTGCCGATGCTGCAGTTAAAGGGTATTCGGGATTTGATAAATCTCTTGCTTTCGAGGCGATGGTCCATTCTGCAAATGCCGATAGATTTGGCCTTAAGCCCTATCGCTTGAAAGGTTTTATTGAAAGCACCGAGGAGCCGGAATCAGTATCTAAAACGCTTGAATATGCTTACGACGATTGGTGTATTGCTCAAATGTCATTGCTTGTTTCAAATAAAAATATCAATAATGATGAATATAACCCAACCTACGACAATTTCATGAACAGAGGATTTGGTTTTATTCATCTTATCAATGAAAATGGCTTCGCGCAACCTCGATACAATGGCGGATGGTATGAACCATTTGATCCTTTTGAAGTGAATTTCAATTATACGGAAGCCAATAGCTGGCAATATTCATTTGCGTTTCCTCAATATTTACCATTTATTAATACACTTGAAAAAAAGAAACAATTAGAACAACAGCTAGATAATTTATTTAGTGCGAAAGCCAAAACCTCCGGACGCGAGCAGGCTGATATTACAGGACTTATTGGTCAGTATGCACATGGCAATGAACCCAGTCACCACATTGCATATTTATATGATTATGCCGGCACGCCGTGGAAGACTCAAGAGAAGATTCACGAGATATGCAGCAAATTTTACAAAAATTCACCTGATGGATTAATCGGGAATGAAGACTGTGGTCAGATGAGTGCCTGGTATGTAATGAGTGCCTTAGGCATTTACCAGGTTTGCCCCGGAAGGCCGGAATATGCACTCACTACTCCTTTATTTAAAAAGGCCGTGATAAATAACGAAAGTCCACTTATTATACAATCGAACGGTGATGCAGAAAAAAATATTTACATCCATCAGGTGACATTGAATGGCAATAATATCTTAGTGCCAATAATATCACATCAACAACTCATGCATGGTGGCACAATCGCATACACCATATCATCAGCTACCAATATTGCATGGGGAACAGAAAACATGTACACCGCTGCATTGCCAAAGCTTCCGAATAAAGCTCCTGTACTATCACCATCAAAAAGTACTTTTGAAAACAGCACTACCATTTCAATCTTGTGCGGTGCTAATGAAACAATAGAATACAGTTTAAATGATGGGCCTTTACTGACATATACAACGCCAATAAAGATTACAGAAAATACAGTGATAAAAGCGCGTGCATTTAATAATACTACAAATCAATCAAGCCCTACGGTAACAGGAAAATATTTTTTGATTCCACATAATTACAACGTGACATATCAAACTGCATATAACAGTCAATATACAGGGGGTGGAAATACAGCCCTCATAGATGGCTTACGGGGAAATATCGATTACCGTGTAGGACAGTGGCAAGGTTGGTGGGGTGATGATATGCGTGTCACCATCGATTTGGGAAAGATCCAAACAATAGATACATTGAGTGCCGAATTTCTACAGGATGTGCGCAGCTGGATTTGGATGCCCCAATCATTGGAAGTAAGCATCTCTGCTGATGGCAAACACTACACCAAATTGCCCACTATACAAAACACGATTCCGGGAGATGATTACGATAGCAAAATAACGCAGGTTATGCAGGTTGCCATACCGAAAGAATTAGTACGGTATATACAAGTTACTGCAACAAATCACGGTCCCGTTCCTGATTGGCATCCGGGGAAAGGAGGAAAGAGTTGGATATTCTGCGATGAAATTTGGGTGAAGTAATTTCAATGCACACCATCTTGTAATAATTCACCAGTTGCATTAAGAAAACAAACTCAATTGCTGTGGCTTCGGCGCTGTGGGTTTTGGCGGATTATACACTTTAGCCGGTATAGGATGAATCTCAAACAACTCAGAAGCACCATCGCGTCGGGCAACGTGTAATTTAATTTTTCCGATATGGTCTCGAAATTCAGATAACGCCTTTTCCGGTGTATTGTTGTTTTGAGAAAGGTGTGCAAGCAAAACTAATTGCAATCGCTCAGATTTATGTTTTACAAATAATTCCAATGCTTGCCTGTTGCTTAAGTGTCCGGACTTCCCGCTAATTCTCTTTTTCAATTGAGCCGGATAAGATCCGCTAGCAAGCATTTCTTCACAATAATTCGATTCGAGAAAAACCGCATCGCATTGCTTGAAGCAATTAATTACTTCCTTGCAAGCATGGCCAATATCAGTAAGTATGCCAATGGTGACTTCGTTGTCATACACCATAAAACTATGTGGATCTGCCGCATCATGAAATTTGGTGAAGGGAAGTACATGCAGCGAGCCGATTTGAATAGCCGCATTAGCTATGAATGGACGAATCAGATCATCTCTAAAACGGAGGGCAGTATTCAGGCGTGTTTTTTCTGTTATATAAACAGGGAGATTCAGCTTGCGGTGTAATTGCGTTACGCCACTGATATGATCCGTATGTTCATGTGAAATAAATACTGCTTTCAAACGCTTTGGATCAAGTCCGAGACCTTCCATTCGAAGGATTGTCTCTTTGTAGGCTAATCCCGCATCAACCAAAATAGCATCATCTTCATTCCCCACATAATAGCAATTGGCATTAGAGCCTGAATTAAGTGATGCTATGGAAAGAGGCATATGTAAAGATATACTCAAAAAATAAAATTGAGTGAACCAAAACTGTTAAAGCAACAAAAAACCGCAATGTTGAAAAAAACAACACTGCGGCTTACAAATCATTTTAGCGATAGTATCAACTTATCGCGCCAGGATGATTTCCTTTGAAATATTTATATTTTCTGATTGCAGCGACAGGTAATATACACCGTCGGACAATTGATTATTAAGTTCGATGGTCAGCGTTTGTTCTCCCGACTCGACCGTAGTTGCCTTAGCATAAACTTGTTGCCCTAAGGTGTTGGTTAATGAAACGAACAATTGTAAGGTTTGCCCGGCATTAAACATCACATATAATACATCGCTTGCAGGATTAGGTGCAACGATCAGCGAAGTAATATTTTCAGCTTCGAGTTTACATGAAGAGGTAACACTAACTGCCGTTGCATTTTTCGT
>JAIBBA010000075.1 GCA_019694895.1 Chitinophagales bacterium | reverse complement strand
ACGCTAACGGTATTATTCACTACTTCAACAAAGCCGCCTTTGATATTATAGACGATATTGTCTTTGCCGGTATTTACGCGCATCCTGCCATTAGCCAGTGCAGCGATCATTGGTGCGTGGTTGTTCAGCACTTCAAAAGACCCTGTGATGCCGGGCATTTGCACGCCTACAGCTTCTCCGCTGTAGATCTTTTTTTCCGGTGATAATATTTCTAGTTGCATAGTGGGTGAGTGGGTGAGTGGGTCAGTGGGTGAATGGTGAGTGGTGAGTGAAATACAACCCTCAACTCTCGACCTATAACCCTCAACTCCTCCTTTATTTTTTCGCGTCAGCTAATAATTTTTTACCTTTTTCGATAGCGTCGTCGATAGTACCTACGAGGTTGAATGCTGCTTCAGGGTATTCATCTACTTCACCATCCATGATCATATTGAATCCGCGGATAGTTTCTTCGATTGGTACGAGCACGCCTTTCAAACCTGTGAACTGTTCGGCAACGTGGAATGGCTGAGATAGGAAGCGTTGCACACGACGAGCGCGGCTTACAACGAGTTTATCTTCTTCGCTCAATTCTTCCATACCGAGGATGGCGATGATATCTTGTAATTCTTTGTAGCGCTGGAGGATACCTTTCACGCGCTGAGCACAACGGTAATGTTCTTCACCAACGATATCGGCACTCAAGATACGTGATGTAGAATCCAGTGGGTCAACCGCAGGATAGATACCTAACTCGGAGATTTTACGGTTCAATACCGTAGTAGCATCCAAGTGCGAGAATGTTGTTGCAGGAGCCGGGTCAGTCAAGTCATCCGCAGGAACGTAAACCGCCTGAACAGAGGTAATAGAACCGCGTTTTGTTGAGGTAATACGCTCTTGCATGAGACCCATTTCAGATGCCAGAGTAGGCTGGTAACCTACGGCTGAAGGCATACGACCAAGAAGGGCTGATACTTCAGAACCTGCCTGAGTGAAACGGAAGATATTATCGATAAAGAACAAGATATCACGTCCTTTAGCCTCATTTGGATCCCCATCGCGGAAATATTCTGCAACAGTAAGACCGGAAAGCGCCACGCGAGCACGAGCTCCCGGTGGTTCGTTCATTTGTCCGAATACAAGCGTTGCCTGGCTTTGATTTAATTGGCTATAATCTACTTTGCTAAGATCCCAACCACCTTGTTCCATAGAATGTTTGAAATCTTCGCCGTAACGGATAACGTTTGATTCGATCATTTCACGGAGCAGGTCATTACCTTCACGAGTACGCTCGCCCACACCTGCAAACACCGACATACCGGAATATCCTTTGGCGATGTTGTTGATCAATTCCATGATCAATACCGTTTTACCTACACCGGCACCACCGAACAGACCGATTTTACCGCCCTTTGCGTATGGTTCAATAAGGTCGATAACTTTAATACCTGTAAAAAGAACCTCAGCTTCAGTTGACAGCTCTTCGTACAGTGGCGGTTTGCGGTGGATAGGATAACGCACGTCAGAGTCAACCGGACGCATACCGTCGATTGCAGTTCCAACCACGTTAAACAAGCGGCCACGGATGGCATCGCCTGTAGGCATTGAAATATTTTTTCCCAAGTCGATTACCTCGGCACCACGCACAAGACCATCTGTTGAGTCCATAGCGATGGTGCGAACGCTGTCTTCACCAAGGTGCTGTTGAACCTCTAAATAGAGGGCTTCACCGTTTTCACGTTTCACCTCTAGGGCGTTGAGGATCTCTGGGAGACTACCTTCTTCGAAAGCTACATCGACTACGGCGCCGATGATCTGCTTGATTTTTCCTTTACCGGACATGATTTGTAGACTTTATTATACGGTTTTAAAATCCGCCGCAAAGATAGGGGTAAACTCTGAAAGTGTCAAAGATTGCGGCGTTTTATACCCACATATTTAGGGTTTTAATGTGGATTTTCGGGAAAATGAAGGTCAGACCGCATCCATGGGGCTCAGCGTTCCGTATACATGTTGAAGGATTTCTGTCATTTACCCTTTAAAAACTGCAATTTTGCATCGCCAATAAGATTCAACAACCGGTTCACGTTTATTTAGCCATTATCAACCTTTGATGCTCCTCTCCCCCAGCCCTTGTCGCCAATTTTTCCGCTTTGCAGGACTTATGGTTGCGTTGTGTAGCATGCACTTTCAAGGAATGGCACAGGTGGATTCAACCCATACCGATACCGTACACCGCAGCAAAGGCAAGTTTTTTCCTTCGCCGGTATTGGGTTATTCGCCTGAGACTCGATTGTATTTCGGTGCCGGACTGGTATGGTATCTACCACCATCAAAAAAGTATCCAAACAGCAACGCATCAGTGATCAAGGCAGTTGGTGTTTATACGCTTAATAAGCAGATTGAAAGCAATATCAGTGGCGAGAGTTACTTCGGGGATAACTTGTATAAACTGAACTACACAACAAACTTTTTCAAGTTCCCTGACGCCTTTTACGGAATCGGCAATCAAAATTCACCAGACGATAAGGAATCTTATAATTATGATTACTTCAACTTGCAGGTGAATGGTGAGCGATTGGTTTTTCCAAAATTCTTTGCGGGACTGAAGACATTTATAGAAACCACTAAGGTTTATGATGTTAAGGAAGGAGGCATTTTTGATACCGAAGATGTTCCGGGTGAAGATGGTGGTTTGAACACAGGTATTGGTCCATGGTTGACATATGATACGCGAGACAATATTTATTTCCCTTTAAAAGGCCTGAATGCTGATTTCTCGGCAGTATTTCATTCGAAACTAACCGGCAGTAATTATACCTATGTAGATTACATGTTCGAATTCAGCCAGTTCAACAAAATGATGCGCGATGATGTGCTCGGATTCAATGTATATGCACAATTTGTTCCGGGTGAAGCCCCTTTCAACAGGTTAGCGCAATTGGGCGGCGACAGGCATATGCGAGGACATTATGAAGGACGGTATCGCGATATCAACTACATTGCCGTACAAGCTGAATACCGCATTACTTTCTGGAAATATTTTGGGGTGAACATTTTTGCGGGTACAGGTGAGGTAGCTCCCGATCTCAATTCATTTTCAACAGCAGGTTTGCATTATTCGTATGGTGTGGGCGGACGATTGTTTATTGTGCCCGAGGACAAACTCAGTTTACGAGTAGATTATGGATTTGACGAAGAAGGAAATGGCAGTTTATATGTAACCTTCAGAGAGGCATTCTAAATTAGCACATAGATATGTAGTCTGTGAAGTAATAAAAGTATAATTTTGAGGCAATGAACATCGAATTTAATATTTTCCAACATCTGGGCAAATTTCTGATCATGATCGGAAGGATGTTTTCGCGCCCTGAACGTTGGCGAATGTATTTTAAGGAAATGTTCAGGCAGATGGTGGATATTGGTGTTGGTTCAGCATTTATTGTTTTATTGGTTTCCATTTTTATTGGTGCGGTAACTGCTGTGCAAACGGCATATCAATTATATGGTACTCCCTTTGTTCCTTCATCATATATCGGATTGATAGTGCGCAATACCATCATTTTTGAATTGGCGCCGACATTCACCGCATTAATTCTCGCAGGAAAAGTTGGTTCTAATCTGGCATCTGAGTTGGGATCAATGCGTGTGACTGAACAGATCGATGCTTTAGAAATCATGGGTGTAAATACAGAATCTTACCTGATAAGCACCAGGGTGATGGCAGCCATCATTACCATTCCAATTTTGGTTTCCGTAGCAGCATACTCCGGAATTATGGGAGGTTATATCGCTACAGCAGCCGGTTCAAATTATTCTGTCGAAGATTATGTGAGAGGTATCAGAATGTATTTCGATCCTTTTGATGTGCAGTTGATGTTCATTAAATCCTTTGCTTTTTCATTTATTGTCTCTTCTATCAGCTGCTATATGGGCTACTATGTGAATGGTGGCTCGGTAGAGATCGGTCGCGCCAGCACAAAAGCTGTTGTTTATAGTTGCATATTTATTTTATTGGCAGATTATGTGATTGCGGCGTTGTTATTATGATAGAGATTCGCGACATATCAAAATCATTTGGTGAACAGCATGTGCTGAAGCAAGTTTCTGCCGTTTTTGAATCGGGAAAAACAAACCTGGTTATAGGTATCAGTGGATCCGGAAAAACGGTGCTGATGAAGATCATGACAGGACTCATCACACCCGATGCCGGCAAAGTATTTTTTAACGACAGAGATTATTATGACTTGTCGCGTTCCGAACAAAAATTATTGCGCAGAGAAATAGGCATGTTATTTCAGGGTTCGGCATTATTCGACAGCCTCACTGTTGAGGAAAATGTGATGCTACCGTTAAATATGTTCAGCAATGACACACAAAAGGAAAGACTCGATAGAGTGAATTTTTGCCTCGACCGTGTAAATCTTGCCGGTGCAAATAAAAAGTATCCTGGTGAATTATCGGGAGGAATGAAAAAACGTGTTGGTATTGCGCGTGCAATCGTTTTAAATCCACGATACTTATTTTGTGATGAGCCTAACTCAGGTCTCGATCCACGCACTTCAATTGTGATTGACGATTTAATCATTGAAATCACCAAAGAATATAATATGACCACCATCATTAATACTCACGATATGAATAGTGTGATGGAAATTGGTGAAAAGATCGTGTTCCTTTATAAAGGTGTTAAAGATTGGGAAGGGAATAAAGATGAGATTTTACAAGCTAAAGATGAAAACCTCAACTCCTTTATTTTCGCTTCAGACTTTCTTCGCGACGCACGCGATGCTTTAAAAGAAAAGAAGGGGCTGCTTTAGCATTTGGTGTAAACAACAATTATTACATTTTCGTTTTCATACTTCATTTAGCATCCATCAAAATCGGTTTCACTTTTGTGCCGATGAGATGAATTGCTTGCATCAGTTTTTCATGTGGGATACCGGCATCCATTTGAAACGTAAATCTGCTTATACCACCTAATGACTCGCTATGGCGAATGATTTTGTGCGCCACCTCCTCAGGATCACTCACCAACAATGCACCATAGTGACCATTTTGGGCATCGAATCCGCCCCTTGTAACAGGACCAAAACCTCTTTCAATGCCAATTTTCGTGAACATTTCTGCGTAACCCGGATAATAGTCGGCGATAGCTTCTTCCTTGGTATTTGCAACATAACCAAGTGAATGTAATCCAACCTGCAATTCCTCCGGTGCAAATCCGGCTTTTGCTCCGGCTTGCCTATACAGGTCGACCAATGGTTTAAATCTGCGTGTTTCACCACCGATGATAGCAACCATCAAAGGCAATCCTAATGCACCGGCGCGTGCAAATGAAGCCGGTGTTCCGCCAACACCAATCCATATTGGCAACTTTTCCTGCATTGGTCGCGGATAAACAGGTTGATGTTGAAGCGCAGGTCTGAACGCACCTTCCCACGTTATAAATTCATTATCGCGAATCTTCAGCAGTAAATCCAATTTTTCGGTAAACAAGGCATCATAATCATGCAAGTCATATCCGAACAAAGGAAAAGATTCGATAAAAGATCCACGGCCCGTCACTATTTCCGCTCTTCCATTTGAAATGAGATCCAGAGTTGCAAAATTTTGAAATACTCTGACAGGGTCTGCTGCGCTTAAAACCGTAACTGCACTTGTCAGTTTTATATTTTTTGTGCGAGATGCCGCTGCTGCCAGTAGCATGTATGATGCAGAATCCAAAAATTCTTTTCTATAATGCTCCCCTAATCCGAATACATCTAATCCCACTTCGTCGGCATAAACAATGCGCTCCAGTAATTCATTTATAGCCTGGGCATCTGAAATGCCAAGTCGTGAAGGTTTAGCAGCAAAACTATCAATACCAATTTCTATCATGAGAGAAGAAAAGCTTTTATCGGCAAATTAGTTCCCGACATTAATTAATTACTTCGGCCTGTTCATTGTGAACCTGCGAGGTTGTGAATTCATCCAAACCTTCACGCAAGGCATCTAACAATATATGAGGGTCGATATCCAAAACTGTAGGCCTGATTACCACAGGAGTACCATACTTGGCAATATTGGTTTGCAATATTTTTCTTGCAACGCCGATTTTTCCATGCATGAAAATATCCGGATCCAGTAATTCGATTGCAATGAAAGGAATTTTTACTTGGTTAGCATCATGTAATCTGACTGCCTTGATTTCTTTCCATAAATACATCCTCCCCGCATTAGCAACAGTAATATCAGAAACACCTTCATCAGATATGCGCAATCCGATTCTACTTCCAATAAGTCGGCGAATACCCAAAATGGCATTGGGAATGGAGAACAAAATAATAATTACCTGCAATGCCTGAACAACATATCGCCAAGGTGAACTCATTCCCGGAGTAGAATAAATCAAAATCATAAACGCAATACCGCAAAGCACCAGTGACCCGATGATGCCGGAAATAAGGAATTGTTTTTTTATGCGCACTTCTAATTGCATGGCACAAAGGTAGAATACATAAATGATATATTGTTTTCTATTGGGCCGGCTGTATCAGATGATAATCGGCAATTCAAAATTGGTATGCATGTAAACATGAAAGTTAAAATTTAATGATTTTCCTTTAAGTAATCATAGTATTGCAAATACCAACACTCGCACAAATCGCCTGGTGCCGTCCTCAGATAGAACCTGCCATTGGTATGAGCATCCGGAGTGGATTTCGGATGCAACTATATTGCAATTGTATACTGTATAATCGCCATCACTGCTGATTAATTCAAATGGAAAATGCTCATAATTGACGTCGCTGATATCTCCTGATAAACGAGATGTCACCACATATAAATCAGATACCTGAATTCCATACACATGTGGTATAAGCAGCATTATCCTTCTTTGCCCGGTACTGCAACCGGTAAAACAAGTGCCAATTTCATTTATAGAAAATCCTATATCAAATTCCTCTAAGAGTCCATAACCATAATTTTTCATTACTTCATTCCATACACTTGTCTCATAATCAATGCCCGACAAAGTTTCCGTTGTGCCGGCAGAGGATGAATTGTCTGATGAATATGGATTGCGTAATTCCATGATAAAATTTCGTATTTCCTTTTCCGTCAGACCGGCTTTGCGGCATTTATCGGCTTTTTCAATTTCCTCTGCAGTATATCCGGTATTATCGGGTGTTTCTGTTGACGGCATAACGATATCATCAGCAAATTGTCCATTCGTCCACAAACCTTCTTTCACCGTACCATCAGGAAAAATATATTTCCCCTGGCCATTATAATCCCATCCATTAAATCCGCCGGTATATTCTAATCTGCCATCAGCTGTGTGAATTTCGCCTTGTCCAAATGGTGCTCCGTTGTGAAAATTTCCCTTATAAACACGTACTATGCTATCATCAGACAGATATTGCAAGGTTCCCAATCCTTCGTACTCATTGTTTAAAAATTCTCCCAAATAATAGGTAGGCTTTCCGAAAACCGGATGATAGTAGAGTCCCTCTTTCCTGTTTCCATTTTCAAACTCTCCATAAAATGCACCATAAGCATCAAATACATAGTATCCATATCCATTATAACAATCTGTAGTCGTCCACAAACAATTCTCACCTTCCTTATAAATAGGGCTACTGTTAGCGTCAAAAAAGATAGTATAACGAAATGACTCGTATTCAGTTGTGATATAATTTGCTTTATTGAGTTTGATTTCGGTTTTTGTTGCATCCACATGCTGAACTGTAATTACATTTTGCATTTGAGGTGCGTCCCGCAAAATGGCTGTTAGTGCATCCGTTGAAATATCTCGGAGATCAGCATTGTTTATCCTCAGCAGATGATCGCCGACCATCAAATTTGCTAAGAATGCAGGGCTTCCCAATGTCACTTCTTTTATTACCGGAAATGGGTCGTTCGTTTCTTGTTGGTAGGCAAACCCAAAAACAGGTTTACTGCTAAAAATTACCTGTGCCGGAGCAATTGCAGCGTTCATGCAGGCAATGACGAATAATATGTTTCGCATGTGTTTCATTTGAACTAGATCTCCAATCTAGCTATAAATTTTGGTCCAGAACGGTAAGTTAGTTACAATATCAAGTTTCAGGTAAGGAAACTGCATTCTACACTGCCAAAAGTGATTGCCGCGAATGTGATTGCATGTAGGAATTTATTTCGGCAGAAATTTGTAGTGTACGTAAGTCATACCGCAGAACCGAAATGTTCATTAGGTTTGCAGGATAATGCAAATAGCAGAAAATCAAACATCATATGGAACAAGAAAAAATGAGCGGAGGAAAATGTCCCTTTCCGCATGAAATGTTGAAACCCGTGGCAGGTCGAGGAACCCGCAATCAAGACTGGTGGCCGAATCAGCTAAAATTGAACATATTACGTCAGCATTCATCGCTTTCAAACCCGATGGATCCTGATTTTGACTATGCAAAGGCTTTTAATAGTCTGGACTTTAAGGCATTGAAAAAGGATATTGAGGATGTTATGACCACCTCACAAGCATGGTGGCCGGCAGATTATGGTCATTACGGCCCATTTTTCATTCGCATGGCTTGGCACAGCGCAGGCACTTATAGAATTGCCGATGGTCGCGGTGGTGGTGGTTCCGGCACGCAGCGATTCGCGCCATTGAACAGCTGGCCCGACAATGCGAATTTGGATAAAGCGCGACTGTTATTGTGGCCGGTGAAAAAGAAATACGGCAATAAAATTTCCTGGGCTGATTTGATGATATTGGCAGGAAATTGCGCGCTGGAATCCATGGGATTCAAAACATTCGGTTTCGGTGGCGGACGTGAGGACGTATGGGAACCTGAAGAAGATATTTATTGGGGATCAGAAGGAAAATGGCTTGACGATAAACGCTATTCCGGCGATCGTGATTTAGAAAATCCGCTTGCTGCTGTTCAAATGGGATTGATCTATGTAAACCCTGAAGGTCCGCACGGCAATCCTGACCCTCTTGCTGCGGCACGCGATATCAGAGAAACATTTGCGCGCATGGCTATGAATGATGAAGAAACCGTTGCGCTCATTGCCGGTGGTCACACCTTCGGTAAAACACATGGTGCCGCCGATCCCGGAAAATATGTAGGCCCTGAACCTGCTGCTGCAGATATTGAAATGCAGAGTATGGGTTGGAAAAACACCTTCGGCTCCGGTAATGGTAAAGAAACGATAACCAGTGGATTGGAAGGTGCATGGACCACCACACCTACCAAATGGAGTAACAATTTCTTTTGGAATTTATTCGGCTATGAGTGGGAATTAACCAAGAGCCCGGCAGGTGCACAACAGTGGAAACCAAAATACAATATGGGTGCCGACACAGTTCCTGATGCGCACGATCCTGCATTGCGTCATGCACCAATTATGTTGACCACAGACCTGGCCTTGCGATTTGATCCGGCGTATGAAAAAATATCAAGGAAATTTTTAGATAATCCGGAAGCTTTTGCTGATGCATTTGCTCGTGCCTGGTATAAATTAACACACAGAGATATGGGCCCTGTTTCAAGATATCTTGGCCCTGAAGTGCCGAATGAGGTACTAATTTGGCAAGACCCTGTACCTGCACTCGATCATCCTGTGATAAATGAACAAGATATTGCCGGGTTAAAATCACAAATATTGTCACTGGGTTTGAGCAATGCCGCTTTAATTTCCACTGCATGGGGGTCTGCATCAACATACCGTCATTCAGATAAACGAGGAGGAGCTAATGGTGGCAGAATTCGTTTGTCACCGCAGCGCTATTGGGCAGTAAATAATCCAACTCAATTGAATGCTGTACTCGATGGTTTGCATAAGATTCAATCTACATTTAATGCTGCTCAAAGCAATGGGAAAAGAGTATCGATGGCTGATTTAATTGTGTTGGCAGGATGCGCAGCGATTGAAAAATCAGCAGCTGCCGGTGGTCATAATGTGCAGGTGCCATTTACTGCCGGAAGAACAGATGCTTCACAGGAGCAAACAGATGTAGATTCATTTGCAGTGCTTGAGCCACAAGCAGATGGTTTCCGCAATTATGCTAAAAACCATTTCAGCATGTTAGCAGAAGAAATGCTCATCGACAAAGCGCAACTGTTAAATCTTACAGCGCCTGAAATGACCGCATTGATTGGTGGTATGCGCGCACTCGATACAAATTTCGATCAATCTAAACACGGTGTATTCACTGATCGCCCGGGTGTATTGAGTAACGATTACTTCGTAAATCTGCTTGATTTCAATACTACCTGGCAGGCAACAAATGATCATAAAGATCTATTCGAAGGTCGCGACCGTGTAACCGGAAATATTAAGTGGACAGGAACAAGAGTAGATTTAATTTTTGGCTCGAATACAGAACTACGTGCTATCGCTGAAGTATATGCTTGTGAAGATGGCAATGCAAAATTCATTCACGACTTTATTGCAGCATGGAACAAGGTTATGAATGCCGACAGATATGATTTGAAATAAAAGCTATCTGCTTGAATAATAAAAAAGGTGATCTATTGTTTAGGTCACCTTTTTTTTATTTAATATCAGGAATCACTTATACATATAAGGCTCATCATTTGCTATTAAGCTGCGAATATTCTCGGTAACGTGTACCATATATCGCTTCCAAAACAACTTAGAAAACAACCATACAAACGGATAAAAAAGCGGTTGATTTGCATGGAGATGATAGGTATAATCCACCTGCACCCTACCCTTCTCTAATTGCGTAGTTTCCCAAATACCTTCAAACTTGTACAAACCAAGCATCCAGGCTTGAAAATCATCCACACAAATATGCCAGTAATCATTTTCCACCCTGGCCAATACATGATCTGTAGATGCAAGTCCGCCTTTAAAACTTATAGATTTGGCAGCGATGACACCTTTTGAAGAACCGGGTTTACCCCAGTCGCTATCATTAACCACATCAATTATTTTAGGCATCAATCCATAACCTGTGTGCACTTTCGTTACATCGCATAACATTGGTGTTTTGAAGGCGCGTTCTAAAGTGGCTTCATATATAACGGTAATATGAACTTTCGTTTTCATGACGCAACCTTTATCTGTGATAACATAATTAACTGAATCAAACCCCAAACTGCCCCAAGTGATGATCAAGATGCTTGTAGAACATGATATTCCATTCTGTAGAATTCAATTTTCCAAAGGAATTCGATTCTTTTCCATCAAAATAATCTGCACCTAATTGTTGCGTTTTATTGATATAGTCGATCAGTCGCTTTTTTTCATCAGCAAAAATCCGTGGATCTACAATTTTGAATTCAGGTGCTGTTGGTGAATTCTTTTTATAAGGCTTTTCTGATACTACAGCATTTTTTACGAACAACTTCAACAGAAACTGCTTAAATGCACCTGCTTTCGGATGCTTATTGTCATAAATCAATTCGTACGTGACATTGCAATGAGCCAACATTTTATCTACCGACATCTTTCCCCATAGTGGCTTCGATTCCGGTGTCAATTTTTCAATTCTGGCAATAACTTCATTTGAAACTTCAGGTGAGAATATACTTTTCATAACTATAATTGGCGATTTAATATTTTCAGCAAAGTTACGGCAATTCACAAAACTGTCAATAATTGATTTAAAAGATCAAAAATTGAAATGCCCCTCCCCCAATGTCGGTATTGTGCCTTCATTCAAATCGATTGACCTTTGTAAAAACGACATTATGCCACGTATTCAATACCTTGCAACTTGCCTGCTTATAGTCTTAGTGCTACCATGTAGTGCTCAGTTTTCGACCATTTTTGATTTTACCGGTGACACCACAGGATCTTATCCATATTACTGCAAGTTACTAGAAGTTGATGGTCAATTATATGGCACTACAGCAAATGGAGGTGCGTTTTATGACGGTACGATATTTAAAATAAATCCGGATGGCTCCGGCTTTCAAAAATTGATAGACTTCAATGAAGAAACTACCGGCTCAATTGGCGAAAGTGCGCTTATTTACGATGGGGAATTTTTATACGGCACAGCACGTTCCGGTGGCGATTTCAATATGGGTACTATTTATAAAATCAAACCTGATGGCAGTGAGTTTAGTAAGTTACATGATTTCATAGGAAGTGATGATGGAAAAAATCCTTACGGCAGCTTGTTTTTCGATGGCTCTTTTCTTTATGGAATGGCAAGTGGTGGAGGCGCAGGAGGTCACGGTACCATTTATAAACTTAAAAGAGACGGCACCGATTTTTCCTCAATTTTAGCATTTGATTTTGGCACCTCCGGCAATGGACCCAATGGTGCACTTATTTCTGATGGCACCTATCTATATGGCATGGCCACATCGGGTGGTACAGGGCTATATGGAACAGTTTTCAAAATCAAACCCGACGGCAGCGATTTTTCAGTGTTGACATCTATGTCTGACGATCCGAATGGTGCCTATAACTATGGTTCATTGGTGTATGATGGCAGCTATTTATATGGCATGACAAACAATGGAGGTGAATTAAACCGGGGAACCATTTTTAAAATCTCAACAGATGGCACCGATTATCAAAAACTACATGATTTTGACGACACTACAGGTGCGCAACCATTAGGCTCTCTTACTCTGGTAGGATCAACTTTATACGGATTGGCTGAATTAGGCGGAGAATTCGGAAAAGGCACCATGTTTAAACTAGAAACAGATGGCAGCAATTTTGAAAAATTATACGATTTCAATGGTTTAAACGGCGAGTTGCCAATTAGCACATTGACAAATTATAATGGTGCACTTTTCGGCATGACAAATACAGGAGGTTCAAAAAGCCAGGGTGTTATTTTTAAATATGGTGAATTCACCTCAGAAGTGACTCAGTATGAACATGGAAAAATCCATATGTATCCCAATCCTGCAACCGAAGTAATCCATATTGATCCGGAGCTTCTGGTTTATGATAAGGAATTGCCTGTTCAAATAATAAATACCTCCGGTCAATGTGTTTTGGCAACTGCTATATCAGGTTCCGGTACAATTTCTGTGAAAAGTCTCCCATCAGGGATCTATCAGCTCATTATATCCGCAGGGGGAGCATTGTATGCTGAAACCTTCGTCAAACAATAACATTTACACCATGTACTTTTGTTGAAGTAGCAATTGGGACAAAACAGTTCCAAAGTTTTCACAATACATTACACTATCGGTGAAACAATTCTCAAATCGTCTTATCTTCGCGGCATGAGCGTTTTAGTTGGAAAAAACACCCGTTTAGTGGTTCAGGGCTTTACCGGTAAGGAAGGCACCTTTCATGCAGAACAGATGATTGCTTATGGCACCAATGTAATTGGCGGCGTAACACCTGATAAGGGCGGAACCAAGCATTTGGACCGTCCGGTATTCAATACTGTAGAGGATTCCGTAAAAAAAGAGGGAGCCAACACTTCCATTATTTTCGTTCCACCTGCCTTTGCTGCCGATGCCATTATGGAGTCTGCAGATGCAGGTATTCAAGTGATTGTTGCCATTACCGAAGGTATTCCTGTTCAGGATATGGTTCGTGTAAAAGCGTATATCAGCAATAAATCATGCACCTTGATCGGCCCTAACTGCCCCGGGGTGATCACTCCTGAGGAAGCAAAAGTGGGTATCATGCCCGGTTTCATCCATAAAAAAGGCTCTATCGGCATTGTTTCCCGCTCAGGAACATTGACATATGAGGCTGTAGATCAGGTTACTAAAGCCGGAATGGGACAAAGCACTTGTATTGGTATTGGTGGCGACCCTGTTCCGGGAACTACTACACTTGATGCTATCAAATTATTAATGGCTGACCCTGAAACTGAAGGAATCATATTGATTGGTGAGATCGGTGGAACTATGGAAGCAAACGCTGCAAACTGGATCAAAGAACATGGCACCAAGCCTGTTGTAGGTTTCATTGCGGGTCAAACTGCTCCAAAAGGTCGCACCATGGGCCATGCCGGAGCAATTGTCGGCGGAAAAGATGATACTGCTGCCGCAAAAATGGAAATCATGCGCAATTGCGGTATCCACGTAGTAGAAAGCCCTGCAGTACTTGGCGAAACAATGGCCATGGCAATGAAAGGCAGAATTTAACATCAAAAGCAAACCCAAAAAATCGCAACAGGTTTCAAAACACCCAATTAGTAACTGATACTTGGCTCAAGCTATCAAACAACAAATACCCGCAAATAGCGAGACAAGCCTGATACCCGCCAGAGTCGAGGCAAGCCTGATACTTGATACCTGATACCCGCCAGAGGCGAGGCAAGCCTGATACTTGATACCTGATACCTGATACCTGATACCAATTACCTCCCCCTTCGAACTTCAAAACCAAACCTATGGGACTTCTAACAAATACCACTGTTTTAATCACCGGTGCCTC
>JAIBBA010000197.1 GCA_019694895.1 Chitinophagales bacterium | reverse complement strand
GCCTGAGCACGGGTAGTTCGAGGGATTACATCCAAGCTGAAAGCTGAAACGCCGTTTTCAAGACAAGCGCTCACAAACGAGGTGTTTACCAACGGGTTGAAGCCTCCGATGAGCACTTTTCCGCGCATTTTGGCGAGTTCATCACTTCCGACAGGATGAATCTTGATCAGCATATCGCTTTTGGCAATCACCTCCGCTCTGGAAGCGATTTCGGCACCTTTCGCGACATAGTCAGCGTCCGGTGACCCTGCTGCCAATCCGGCATTGGACTCGATAAGTATTTTCTCTGCTTTTAAGGCTTTTAGAGAGGGAATGTGTTCAGCTGCAATTGCCACTCGCTGATCCGACTGACCCTCTCCCAGAATTCCGATGATCATGTGAAGATTTGGATGATTAGGACCGCAAAGATAGTTAAAAATGGGCATAAGCCTGCCGTTTTGACCTTCAAAATCAGGTATCGTGTAGCTTTGTATAACAGGATATCAACAAGTCCTGTAATGCGATGCAAACATTCAAAAGCGACCTTTCAGACAAGGAGTTTCCCATTAAGGAAATGGTTTATGCAACTGCTGTGCGCCCAACCATCATGACGCTTATCAAGGCCGATCACCCGGCTTTTGATGAAGGTAAGGGCTTGCTTTCATTGAGCGAGTTGAGTTTTTACAGAGAGAAATACATTGCGGATTACCTCAAAAGTGAAATAGCTGACTTGAGTGACCTGGAGCATACGGTAGTGAAAAGCTTGCAGGACAATTCACTGCTCAGCGACCGTGCAGATTTGGAAGGAGATACAAATATCACAACAGGTCAGCGTCTTGCAGATAATGTTGCACGATTTGGAGGTAGTTGGCGATTTATCATTCTGTTTGGGCTGTTTCTGGCAATATGGATCATGATCAACGCATTGTTGTTATCGAATAAAGGATTTGATCCATATCCGTTTATTTTACTCAACCTGATGCTCTCGTGTTTGGCTGCGATTCAGGCGCCACTGATTATGATGAGTCAAAACCGTCAGGAGGAAAAGGACAGGCAGCGGGCAAAGAAAGATTATATGATCAATCTCAAGTCAGAAATGGAGATACGCCTCCTACATGAAAAACTCGATCACCTGCTCATGCATCAGCAACAGAAGCTGTTAGAGATTCAACAATTTCAGATTGAGATGATGAATGATATTTATAATAGGTTGAAATAAACTAATTTCCATCCATCAAAACAACAATATGCCTGAAGACGAATTTTACGAAGATAGCGTGCAAACAATGGAGGATTTTATCCGATATGTGCATGAATTGAGAAAAGATTTGAAGACAAATCCGGAAGATTTCGAGAACAATACTTTGCCATTATTTAAGGAACTCATCTCAAAAATACCTTTGGCGTCTTTTCTGTGTCTTCGCCCTTTATCCTTCGTTACTTGAATTGCCCGTACCACCGCCAGTATGGGTCGCTTCAAGTGCCTTGGCTAAAGTGCGAATACTTGAAAATACTAATCCAAATCTATTTTTGAGATGAGTTCCAGAAGCTATTGCCGACTATACAGAGCATGGGCTTAGAGGCAGATACTATTTCTTTAAGGAGCATTTTGATCCGGAAAAGCCCTCCTGGAATATGTTTGCCAGGATTCTGGCAGGTGCTTCGGTGTTTGAATGAGCAAGTACAAAACATCATGTAACTTCGATCAGATACTTGTTTCCCGGGTTTATCGTTTTAGTAATTAAACTGCACATGAAGACCTTTTGTACATTGATATGCTTTTTGTTATTTGTCCTACCGGCAGAGGCACAACAGGATTCCGTATTTCTGAAATACCCTGTAGATATAGATAGCCTGGGCAAAGCAATTTATTCGGTGGATACCATATTATTTCGAGCATATCATGATGGTGATATCCTTATCGGAACCACTGTTATTCCGGGTACGAATAATTCCATGAACTTAATGAATCATGGGTATAGGCTTCACAATATTCGCCTTATGCCCTGCGATGGTGGCGATGTGTTTGAAGTGGTTTCGCGGGTTAATGCAGTAAGGGAAACAGATTCTACACTGGAAGTGGATGTCACCATCACAGATAATTGTTGTTTTAATTTTTTATGTGATGCAAGAATTGATGAAATTAATGTCATGCATCTGTTTTACACAGGTTATGGCATGAATTGCTCTTGTTTCTGTTGCTTTGGGTTGACTTATGTTTTCGAACGTTGGAATTTTACGAATGATCCTTTGATTGATGCCGTCATGATTGCTGATGATAAAAAGAGTTTATATAATATATCCCGTGATGCGAAGGATTAAACTGTTGTTGATTGCTTTCGTATCTATTATTTCACTTCGTGCGCAACCCGAATTGGAATTTTGCAGGGTTGCTCCTATTGTTTATTTCGATTCCGTCGATAATAAACCAATGCTGAATTTACCTGTAGGCGGAAAGTGGATTGATTCACTAGAGTTTTCTTTAAATGGTAATTATAAAAATTCATTTGTCTCTGTAGATATTGGCGTGCAAGGCTCCGGAGCTGAAATTTTGCGCGAATCGGATTCCTTGTGGCGGATTTCTTTGTTTGCATACTTTGATTTTTCATCAGATTCGGATACAGCGCAAGAAATTGAAGTGGCGCGATTGATTTTGACAAAAAACGAAGCCGGATACATTTGCAAAACTGACCTTTCTTTTCGCCCGGACCCGGTAGAGTTGAAAGGTGAACAATTGCATAACTTGTTTTCCTCATGTGCCAACAACAACCTATATAAATTATCAGCATTCGATATTGGTGAAAGCGAATGGGATACCCTTAGTTTACTCATCAACGATTTGTTTGTTTTGAGTTTGCATGGAGATGCATTGGCATTGAAAGAATTCAATGACATGCTAATATTATTTCCTGCCGTTAAGATGTATGAATTGCATCATTACTATATGAGCGCCCGTGCAGTGCTCTGTTTATATGGCATGAAGTGATTAATTCAACGTTTATATCGTAACTTTGCATTTCAATTACCACTATGTTTCGCAAATCGATACCACTCTTTATAATCGTGCTGTTTATTTCATCCTGCACCATGATTAGAAACACTACCAATACTTCCCCGGGCCAGGAACCTTTGTTTTTATCAAAATGGACTTTGGATAATTTGCATGGATCCACTATAAGCATTGAGTCGCAGCCATATTTGTTGTTTACGGCCAGCGAAACATTCAGGGTGAGCGGGTTTGCAGGCTGTAACCTGATCACCGGCGGATTTACTTTGAGTGGAGTGGATAGCATCGATTTCGGTGAAATTGCCTCTACCTTGATGGCTTGTCCGCAGTATGCTACCGAGCAAGATTTTTTGACAGCACTGCAAGAGGCAAACAGATGGATGATCTCAGGAGGTCAGCTATTTCTGTTACAAGGATCTGATGTTGTGGCTTCTTTTACCGGATCAACAATTGATGTGGCAGAAGAGGCCGGGAATATGGCTGTAAACGGCACATGGGAATTGTCTTATATCAGTGGTCCACGCATCGCATTTGATGCCTTATATCCCCAGCAAAAACCAACTTTAGTAATATCCATGCCAAATACGAAGGCTACCGGTAACTCCGGATGCAATTCGTTTTCTGTGGATGTGAAAATCAAGGATAAAACCATCTTATTCGGACCGATTGCCGCTACAAAAATGTATTGTGAAGGTTCGGGTGAATCAACCTATTTCGATAACCTCGGAAAGGTGGATACCTGGCAAATGGATGATAATAACAACCTTGCTTTGATGATTGGCGATGTTGTGATGATGCGATTTATTCGCAAATAAGGTTTCCGGCTTCGGAAGTACTACCTTTTCTGATCATTACATGATAATTTTGAAGGATGAAATCCATCCTGACTCTGCTATGTGGTGTATTGTTATCTACTTCCTTACCTGCAGTAACAGTAACATCACCTGATCGAACATTATTGTTGAATGTTGATCTGGATAAATCCGGCGCACTGCATTATTCCCTCTCTCGCAATGGAGCAGTGGTGATAGCGCCATCGCTCATGGGATTCTCTTTGAAAGATCTTGGTGAACTTACCGCCGATTTTGAAGCCGTAGATACCGTATACAATTCCATCGACACATACTGGGAACCGGTTTGGGGTGAAGTGGCGAAAATTCATGACAATCACAATGAAATGACCTTTACGGTTCGACACAAAAAAACAGGTATCGTAATGGAGGTGATTTTCAGGATGTTTAACGACGGTATGGGTTTCAGATACCAATTTCCGGTGCAA
>JAIBBA010000196.1 GCA_019694895.1 Chitinophagales bacterium | reverse complement strand
GGATGTTCAAGAACGCTTGCGTAAGCACTTGTCTGACCATGAAGGGTTCACCGGTAAGGCAAAGGATTGGAAAATAGTGTATACGGAGGGATTTGAAGATAAGTCTGCTGCTTATCGGCGAGAACGAAAAATTAAAGGTTGGAAAAGTAAGAAACGGATAGCTCAGTTGGTTCAGAGCATCCCGCTTTAAGGCGGGAGGGTCCTAGGTTCGAGCCCAAGTGTTCCCACAACAAGAGGTCGCATTGCGACCTTTTTTTTGAGATAAAGTGTTGTTGATTATGTGTTGCTGCTACATTTTACATTCTATTACATTAGATCGTTATTACATTGGACATACTTGTGAAGATGTTCAAGAACGCTTGCGTAGGCACTTGTCTGACCATGAAGGGTTCACCGGTAAGGCAAAGGATTGGAAAATAGTGTATACGGAGGGATTTGAAGATAAGTCCGCTGCTTATCATCGTGAACAAGAGGTTAAAGGCTGGAAGAGTCGTAAACGGATAGCTCAGTTGGTTCAGAGCTCTTCCTAATAACCCATTCACTCAATTACCCATCCAGTTCACAAGCTCTACAGGTCGCTTCGCTCAATTCCGGTTGAGAATTTAAAATTGAATGATAATTTTACATTAAGTTATTATTACCATTCAATATTTACACTTTTTGAAAAAGCTCATTCCCATGTCGAAATCCCTCAAATGTTTTGTTTGTATGTTGTTTGTTATTCAAGCTACCAACGGCTTCGCACAAACCTTACCGTATCAATTAAATTATTTTGAAGGAACCCATCATATGACCGTTGGTGGTAATCCTCCTTCAGATTTATATGATATTAATGTGATACGTGAGATTAATCTTCTTTTTTATGTTGATGACTGGTATGATCAATTATTAGACACCCACGGCACAGAACTGGCTATTCCTGCCAGATTGGTTTATAACGGAGATACCTTACCTGCTGATGTTGGAGTTTATTTCCGCGGTCATTCGAGCTTTTTTGCAAATGATTCCATTAAAAAATCAGTTGGTATAACATTAGATTATATAGATTCACTTCAGAATATTGATGGTTCTAAAACACTTAATTTGAATTGTAGTTTCAGAGATACTACTTTCATGCACGAGGCTATTTATGAGAACCTGATACAAAAATACATACCTGCTTTATCGGTAAATTATGTCCATCTTTATTTAAATGATTTGGATTTTGGACTTTACACTAACGTTCAGCAACTTGATAAAATTTATTTAAAAGATTGGTTTATCACCAATGATGGCTCACTCTGGAGGGCTGAACGCACAGATGGAGCTACAGATGCAGACCCCGGAGGTGCTAATGGAACAGGATTTTCGACTTTGAATTACCTTGGAATGGATACAAGTGTCTATAAAAATTATTATACTCTGAAAGAAACGAGTATATCCCATCCATGGGAGGATATTATTGATGTTTGCGACCCACTCGAAAATATGCCTGCTGATGTTTTGGAAGACACTATAAACAAATATCTCGACCTTGACCGAACACTTTGGTATATGGCAGCGGAAATACTATTTACAGATGAAGATAGTTATGTGCATAAAGGGGGCATGGACTATTTTTTGTATTGGGAGCCTGAAACAGATCGTCTCGTGCCGCTTGAATATGACGGCAACAGTGTAATGGATTCTATGCGCTACAAATGGAAAATATTTTATAAAGGAACAGATACTAATTATGCCTTAAGCTATCATTTCTTTGCCATTCCTTCAATCAGACAACGATATCTTGCCCATTTTAGAACTATGTTCAATGAAATTTATACTGAAGAGAATTTGTATGGAATTATTGATGACTATTTTGAATTAATTGATCCGTACGTGGCGACTGACCCGGTCAAATTGGTTAGCTATGATCAATTTTTATATGGTATTGACCAATTGAAAGAAACTATAGCAAATCGAAGAGCCTATATCTTAGACGATAATGAATTTGACAATCCATCATTAAATATTGAGAATGTAAAGTGGATCAGCAATGGCTATAATTGGGGCGTTGTAAATAGTATTCAACCCGTCACAATATCAGCTCAAATATCCGGTGCGCCTGATGTGAAACAAATAACTTTATATTATTCAACAGAGATTTTCGGACCATTTACCAAATTGATTATGTATGATGATGGACTCCATGGCGACCAACTAGCGGGGGATTTGATTTTTGCATCTGCTATTCCCAACTTTCCTGTTGGAACAAAAGTACGTTTTTATGTGGAAGCGACAGCCGATGACGATGTCTTTACCAAAAGTTACAACCCGGAAGGTGCAGAGCATGATGTTTATTATTATGAGGTGAAAACAGACTATATTGAAGTGAATAATTTTACAAACAATTATTTCACCTTTTTACCAAATCCGACTTCAAGCTTACTGTATGTGCATTGCGGCAATCCGGGTAATGAGAATCTTGAAATTTACTCAATTACAGGCGCAAAAGTATTTGAAGCCAAATTGACAGTGGATATGGAAATTAATGTAGCAACCTGGTCGCCGGGGCTATATATAGCTAAGACTACAGAATTTGCTTATCAGATAATTGTACAATGACCTATGATGAAGGCACACCGTTTATTATTGGCATTTCTTTCTATTGTTGTATGTTCCTTGAGCATGCATGCACAGACGCCTGAAAAACCCAATATAGTTTTTATCATTTTAGATGATATGAATGATTTTACAGGCACGCTTGGAGGGCAGCCACAGATTAAAACGCCTGTTATGGATTCATTGTTTGGCCTGGGAACTAATTTCATGAATGCCTATTGTAATGCTCCTGTATGTGGTCCCTCTCGGACAAGCATGTTGAGTGGTAAGGATATGAAATATACACAGGTATATGATAATAACGAATACCTCGATGAATTTAGAGATAATTTCACTACAGAGCTGGGTAATGAAGAAGTTATCACTATCCCTGAATATTTAAAGAATTCGGGTCAATATTATACCTGCGGTATTAATAAAATATTTCATGATCCCTTCAATAAAGATTATGATGTGGATACAGAAGATCCATGTTTAAAAACATTATCATGGAGCAAGGTGATCTCGTTTTCCAATTGGGATAGTACAACTGATAAACTGGAAGCTACAAATGTTGGCGTGGATGGTTACCTGTGGGGTGTTGTTGACAGCGCAGTAGAATACGAATTAAAGGATTATCGTGCTGTTGACTCTGCAATAGAATTTATTAATGATGTAGCCTCAGGTGAAATTGCATTGTGCGATTCAGTATTTTTTCTCGCATTGGGTTTCGCAATGCCACATCTCGATCTATATGTACCTGAAGGTTATTTCCCAGCAGATTATCTGAATGACATTTATGAAGAACCATTTAATTATCCATATAATTTTCCTGAGAATACATATCCTTTTAATGGAATTGTAATGCCGCCTCAGCCTGATCCTAAGTGGAATGATTATTATGCGTTGGGTCCACTCGGACATGCCATTTCCATTGGTCAAAAGGATGTTGAAACTTCTTTTTCTGATTATGTCGATTCATTGCCCATGTTACCGGTTATAGAGCCTGATTTGACGGATGAGGACAGAAAGGAAATTTTAATGGAAGCAAAACGCGCAAATGCAATTATGGCTTACATGGCCGGCGTTCAGTTTGTGGATGCACAGATAGGCCGATTAATGGATTCAATTCAATTATATCCGGAAATTTATAATAACACTGTTTTCATAATTGTTGGCGACAATGGCTTTTCCTTTGGGGAAAAACACCATTGGCTAAAACGCAGTTTATGGGAAACAGATATTCGTGTCCCTTTTGCAATATTCGGACCCTCTTTTCCTCAACATCAGGTTAGCTACAATGCTGTGAGTTTGCTTGATTTATTCCCAACAATTTGTGATATCGCAGGTCTTCCGTATCCATCATTTGCAAATGGTGAACCTTACCTGGATGGTAAGAGTATTTTCCCTATTTTAAATAATGCTTCAATTGCATTTGCACATCCTGCTCTTATTAGCTTTGAGGCGGAAAATAATAAAGAGTGCTCCTGCTTTCCTCAAATTGCAGTGCGAGATGATCGATTTGCATATATCCGTTATCAGTCTGATGGCGGTGATCCGGTGCATGATTGCATTTTAGACTCAAGTGTAGTTGAAGAGGAACTATATGAAGTAGGTGTGCATAGAGAAACTGATCCTAATGAATGGAATAATTTAATCGATAATCCAGATTATGCCCCTGTAGTAAACTACTTGCAACAATTTTTGCC
>JAIBBA010000074.1 GCA_019694895.1 Chitinophagales bacterium | reverse complement strand
GAGGAACAGCCATTTGTATTTGAGCAGGTATTGGTGAACCGGGCGAAGGGCATTCATGCAGGTGCAAAACTATATATTACCCAAAAAGGTTTTCCACTAATAGAACATCTATTTCTTTTTACAACTTATCCTATCTTTGCAGCGCCAACCAAAAACCGTTCATTATATGTCAAACAATACCCTGCAGCTAACCAACGGAGAGGTGTTTACCACCATGCGTGAGATGGAACACGAACAATTGGTTTTCTGCACAGACAATAACACAGGGCTGAAAGCCATAGTCGCTATTCACAATACTACATTAGGCCCTGCTTTGGGTGGTACACGTTTCTGGAGTTATCAGCAAGAAGATGATGCGATTATTGATGTTTTACGCCTTTCGCGTGGGATGACCTATAAAGCAGCAATCAGCGGGTTGAACCTCGGAGGTGGCAAAGCCGTGATAATTGGCGATTCAAAAGCGCTTACCAATCGCGAACCTTTGTTTCGTCGCTATGGTAAGTTCGTGAATGGACTTGCGGGAAGATATATTACTGCTGAAGATGTAGGTACATCGACATCAGACATGGAGTTCATTAATATGGAAACAGACCATGTAGCAGGAAAACCTGAATATTTGGGTGGAGGTGGCGATCCGTCGCCTGTGACTGCTTACGGTGTTTATCTGGGAATGAAATCAGCAACCAAATATGCTACGGGAAGTGACAATTTATCCGGAAAGCGCATTTTGGTTCAGGGCGTAGGTCATGTGGGATACAACCTTGTGAAACACCTGACAAAAGACGGTGCCAAGGTAATGATCAGTGATATCAGCGAAGAGCGATTAAAAGCTGTTGCGGCTGAATTTGGTGCAGAAATTATTGGAACGGACAAGGTATTTGATACCCAAATGGATATTTATGCACCTTGTGCTTTGGGAGCCACTATTAACGATGATACCATCAATAAATTGAGTTGTCAGATTATTGCCGGTGCAGCGAATAACCAACTTAAGGACGAAGCTGTTCATGGCAAGCGATTGATTGAAAGAGGTATTACCTATGCGCCGGATTATTTGATCAATGCAGGCGGACTCATCAACTGTTATGTTGAATTGGAAGGATACAACCGCGAGCGAGCATTGTCTAAAACAGAGATCATTTACGATCGCGCGATGGAGATTTTCCAGGTTGCTGCGA
The DNA here is from genome assembly GCA_019694895.1 of Chitinophagales bacterium. Lineage (GTDB taxonomy): Bacteria > Bacteroidota > Bacteroidia > Chitinophagales > BACL12 > UBA7236. Next base: position 13,222 of record JAIBBA010000074.1, on the reverse strand, counting down.
AAAATAATATTACCACTCAAGCTGCCGCCAACCAGGTTGCTGAGGAACGCATTCGTGCAATAGCGAACATCAATGCACGTCTATAAGCAGGGACTTGCAGTATTACCCCTTAAAAAACACTGCGTAATTTGACATGTTGAGTAGAAGAGGATTAAGGATAAAAGCAATGCAGACATTATATGTAGCTGCATGTTCCGGTCAGCCGGAGCCTAAGGCTGCATTGTCTCATTTGAGTAAGAGTATACGCAATTCGCATCTTGCTTATTTATATATTTTGCATTTCCTGACTGAGTTGGCGCAGCAAGTTGATTTGGAGGCACATATTAAGAAGAACAAGTATTTGCCGAGTGCCGAGGATCTTGCGTTTCCGACGACATTTTTTGATAATAAGGTTATTCAGGGCTTGTTGAAAAACAATTATTTTCAATCGCGATTAAAGCGTGAGAAATTAACTGATTTGGTAGATGAAGAGTATAGTAAGATCATTTATCAGCAATTAAAAGAATACGCACCCTATAACAACTATGTTGGATCATCGCCTGATTTGGTTGCCGACAAAAAGATGCTCAAAGACATATTCGAACATTTTCTTTTAAAGAACGAATATTTCGATGAACACATGGAAAACAGCATTGCGACCTGGGCAGATGATGAATTTATTGTGAAGGGATTGATGGATGAATTCTTCAATAATAACATATCTGAGCAAACTGAAAAACACCTGTTTGATTTTCAGGTTGGCGATGAGGAAATGGCATTTGCAGAGTCGCTGGTAGTGTTTACTATGGAGAGCGATTTGCAATATGATGAGGAAATCAAACCTAAGCTTCAGAATTGGGAACTCGATCGTGTTTCATTGATTGACCGGATTCTGATGAAAATGGCATTGACAGAATTTTTGCATTTACCAACGGTGCCGACAAAAGTTACTATTAATGAGTATCTCGATATCAGCAAATTATATAGCACACCAAGGAGTCGCGAGTTCATCAATGGCATTTTGGATAAGCTGATGAATGAAATGAAAAGTAGTGGCCGCATTGTAAAAACCGGACGCGGATTAATAGAATAAGCAATCATCAACCATATGAAAAAACAGGTATTATTTGCAAGCTTCGCTTTAATTTTCGGTGCAGGCATATTATTGTCCTGCAAGGAGCAATCGCCGGTTGACGTTAAGGCCAAATCCGGCAGTGATGAAAAATTAAATGCTGATTTAGTAAAGAATCAGACATCGATCACCTTTGAGCGCGACATGCATGACTTTGGTGAAATTATCAAGGGTGAGAAAGTTTCAACAGAGTTTAAATTCATGAACACGGGTAAAAACGACTTATTGATATCCGATGCACATGGCAGTTGCGGATGCACGGTGCCTGAATGGCCGAAAGAGCCTATACCTCCCGGTGGCAGTGGTGTTATCAAAGTTGTTTTCAATAGCGGCAACAGAAGCGGAGAATTCAATAAAACGGTTACTGTAATTGCGAATACGGTTACAAATCCAAATAAGCTTATTATCAAAGGAACAATTATAACACCAACAAATTAATAATTAAAAGCAAATAAAGATATGTCAATACTCAATGTACTTCTTATGGCGCCGGCAGCAGACGGGCAATCATCGGGCTCTAGCTGGGTGCAGATCGCATTTTTCTTTCTGTTCTTCCTGATTCTGTATTTTTTCATGATCCGTCCGCAATCTAAAAAAGCAAAGGAGCAAAAGAACTTTTTAAATGAAATCAAAGTAGGTGATAAGATTGTTACCATAGGTGGTGTTCATGCAAAGATTCTTAAAATTGACGATGACACCTATTTAATAGAGGTTGACACAAACACCAAATTGCGCATTGAAAAATCTGTGATCTCTTTGGATTTCACAAGAGCAATGTTAGCGCGTAAGCAAGGTTAATACTGCATGGAAACTATGGGCGACAGCACCCCGGCTGCACAACGCTCATTTGCCGGTGAATTTGCATTGTTTTTTGTTTGTTTATTCATAGCAGTAATTATTTGGTTATTTACTGCGCTCAGTGAAAATTATGAACAAGAAATCAATGTTGGTTTATCCTATGTATTGCCCGAAAGTCAGACTACAACAATACCATTACCTCAAGAAGCCCATTTGCTGGTATCCTCTTCAGGATGGCAATTAGTAAAAGAGGGATTTCGTCATCGTGCGATGTCATTAGATGTTTCGGATCTTGATGACAAACCGGTATTATTGACAAATAATCATCTTGGATTGTTTACGGCGGGGCTTCCGGGGAATATGCATATTGTGCAGGTGATTCCTGATACTATAGATTTACATTTGGAGCCCTTGGCAGAGCGAAAGGTTCCGATAGTATTGAATGCTGATTTCATGGATAGAACGGATATCGTTGTTGATAGTATTTATATACATCCTGACAGCATTACCATTCGTGGGCCGAAAAGTCTGATTACGGATATTACCTACTGGTCTACAGAGGCAATAGCCGGGAATGGTGATTCAATAATAGATGGCATTACACCTCTCCCCTTTCCTGCGGTTGGCAGCATACGTTTATCGGCAATATTGGTTGATTGGCATGCAGAGATAGAAGCGGCGATTGAGGCAAATGCGTATTTGACTATCAATACACCTACTAATCATGCAGTAGATGTACGTATTCAATATAGCAGTGCTGCAGAAGTTTCGTCGTTAATAAGTGCTAAAGATTTTAACATTACCTTCGAAAAAACTGCTGATGGCACCCAATATCATATTGTGGCACGCGCTAAAAGGAAGGGACTGCATACTATTGGCGTTTATCCGGCGTTTATTCCGATAACAAGGTGACATGATAAAGGTTGGCATTACAGGAGGTATAGGCAGCGGCAAATCGACAGTTTGCAAAATATTTGAGGTATTAGGTGTGCCTGTTTATTATGCCGACGAGCGTGCAAAGGAGATACTTCAAACGGATGCTGAAATTATTAAGCGTGTTAAAGATTTATTTGGTGAAGACGTTTATGACAGCAATCATGTACTCGACAGAAAGCGAGTAGCATTTGTCGTATTTCACGAACCTGAATTTTTAGCACAGTACAATAAAATAATTCATCCAGCAGTATTACTAGATAGCGAGAAATGGATGCAAAGGCATTTGCAATATCCTTATGTTATAAAAGAAGCTGCGTTATTATTTGAAAGTGGCGGAAACAAACAACTAGATAAAGTGATTTGTGTTACAGCACCGGAAGATTTGCGCATTCAACGTGTAATGCAACGCGATAACACCACAGAAGAACAAGTGCGCTCACGCATGGCCAATCAGATGTCGGAAGAAGAGAAATTAGAAAAAAGTGATTTCATCCTGTACAACGATGGTTCAGCACCATTAATTAGACAAGTATTGAATATTCATGAAAAATTGCTGGAGATCATCCGCAAGCAGGATCAGCTGGAAAAGCGATGAAGGTTAAAAGCGAGGAGTAATGATAGTATGTCGCATTGGTCTTGACTTATACATTACGCCTATCACAGGAACAGCAGTAGCGGCGACATCATTTCCTGTAAGTCCGAGATGATAGCCGAAATTCAAACCCCAGTCTTTATACATTGTAAATCCGGTTTTTAATGCCAGTGCGTAATATTCTTGCGCATTTTGATACAGCATAGTAGCAGAGGTAGAACAATCGCAATCCTCACCATCTACGTTTGGTTTGCGTGTATCCAGGCTAATGGCACCCCACCAGTAATCAGCAAAATGATATCCGGCTTCCAGGTTTGAAACTACCGCAAGTGCATAATCATTTGTTCTTATAGACATACCGGTATAAAACTGGAGCCATGATTTATCAAATCCCCAACCGACGCCTATGCCGGGACGAAAAGCCCAGCTATTGAATCCGGTTTGCAGTCCGGTGATATAATTTCTGTCGGAGGTATTTGCTTCAACAATAAATGATGCGGAAACGATGGGTTTATCGTCATAACATTTCCAAACTAGTCCAAATTCTGTATTGCCGATGTTATTGAGCTTACCTGTCTCGATATATTGCCCCGGATAACTGTTGTATACTCCGGGATAACCTGTTGTTTCCAACATTTTATATGGCAACCTGGCTAAGGCGGTAATTCTGTCGGTGATACCATATTGTACGTCCAATGCCAAAGTTTTATCAAATACGGTCAAGGGCAGATCTATGGTTGTAGAATTATCCTGATAGGCCTTATCATAGTGAAACCAGGTATAACTTGCTGAGGCCTGAACACCATTTTTTTCAAGTGTCCAAATCTGGGCCTGACAGGAAAGCACTGTCAGAAACAAGAATAATATAGTGGCAGATAAACGCGTAACTTTGGGTTTAGAATTTCAAAAATACCATTTTACTTCAAATAACCTAGCATGACCGCTTCAACCTTTACATTGTTGATTGATATACTCACTTTATTGTTCATGATAGTCGGTGCATTGTGGATGTGGGGTGTTTTTAAATTCAAAGCTGAGGTACAACAACGATTTGAGGAAATCTTTGCCCGCAGCAGGAAGCGATTTAAATGGATGTTTCTAATAGGTGCAATACTATTAGCGGCATTATTCGTAAGGGATTATTTCCTTTAATTCACTGGCAATTCAAATGGAAGGTCGATGGGGGTAAGATCTACCATATGGCATTTTTCGCAGAATTGTGGTGTTTTATTTTCGTACCAAAGCCTTCGGAATTCGCGATAGCCGGGAGTATTGAGACAATACATCAACCCATCATCGAAAATGTTGCCAAAATTCAACTCCTTTGGAAATGGTTTTGCGCAACAAGGTGTAGCATATCCATCCCATGAAATATAGAAGTGACTCCACGGGAGATGACATTTTTGGTAGGTATTAGGTGTTTTTATATCCCAAATGGTGAGCGTTACATTTTTCACTTCGTCGGCCTTATCCTTTGCTCGTTTAAGTTCATTTTTGAAGGCATCGGAATGAAAGAAGTCGTAATAAGAAATATCGTGAGCCGTAACTGCTGCAACATTGAATGGCGTAACATTGATATAATCAACGCCAAGTTCGCTTGCGACTTCAACTACTTCGGCCATGTTGAAATAGTTTTCTTTGATGGCAACGAAATTAAACATGACATCAGCTCTGCGATTTTTGCATAGTTCAACAATACGTTTAACGTTATCATAAAACAAACTGAACTCGCCACGCAGCCGCACTTGTTCATATACCTCTCCTACTCCATCCATAGAGATTTGAAGTGTATCCAGATCATCGGCAATTTTTTCAACCAACTCAACGCTATTGGGCAGGTGCGCATTTATTGATATGGTGGTGATGATGCCTTTATTTTTTGAACGGATATATGCCAATGCTTCGGGCAACTGCTTATAAAGCAGTGTTTCACCTAAGCCTGTAAGCCCGACAGAATCGATATATGGATAAGCCTGATCAATTACCTTCTTTAATTGGGCAATATCCATAAATCCCTTATCCATTTCTTCACCATAGCGGTACTCTCTTGGACAGGTAATACATTTCAAATTACAGTGATTGGTAACCTCCAGCATGATAGACGACGGATGCGCCACTTTGGTGCTGTGGATCATGCGAAGGTAGGCGCCATATACTTTATTGGAAGTATAGCGGAAAAAATTGGCTCCTCGCGGCAAACTTTTAAGTCTGCGAATTGCCTTTTTTATCCTCCTGCTATTTATGCCAAACGCCATGGCACAAATTTACAAATAACTGTTGAGACCGATATCTATACTAAACCACAGATCAGTTCAGCCATGCTGGTCAATGACGGGAAGGGTGCTACATGAACATTTGAAATACCATTATTTTCAAGATATTGTGCTGTTGTTGGCCCGATGGCTATAAATGTCTTGCCATCAGGAGTATGCTGTTTTAAATACCCTTCAGCTTGCATCGGGCTTGAGCAGGCGATAATATCAGCTTCGAAGATTTCATTGCTGATCAAAATATTTTCATAAACCGGCAAGGCAAAAACATGAGCATATGGGGCTATTGCCTCATGTAGTTCCTTTCGGGCATTCACCGCACATGGAAATACCACATGCATTGTTTTTCCATGCTCATAGAATTGTTTGGCAACATCTTCTACTAATCCGTTTCCGGTAAATGCAACATCATATCCAAATGTTGTAATTTTTTCTGCTGTTTCTGCACCAAAGGCTGCAATTTTTATGGATGATGGCATTTGCTTTACCACCTTGAAAAATTCATTCACCCCATTTTTGCTGGTGAAAAACAGCCAATCGCAATCGATATTAAAATCGAAATATTTTGGCACTATTTTAATATATGGTTGCGCAATCACTGAATGTCCTGCCGCTTCAACAATCTTTATTGCCTGTTCTGCTGCCTCCGGTTCTGTTGTAAATAAAACCTTTTTGTCTGACCGGTTGCGCAGTTTATCATAAATAACCTCAGCAAGATTGTGGTTGTTCTTGCTGCGCACAAATAATCTTCGAGGCGTATTTAATTTATCCTCGGATTGCGTTGCCCAAACAAAAAATTCGCCATGCATATATTGGCAATAAACGCCCAAGGGCATATGACAGCCTCCATTGAACAATTGCATTACTTTGCGTTCAACACTGATGGTATCGTATACGCTTTGGTGATGTAATTTTTCGAGTATTTCCAAAATTTCGAGATCCTGTTCTCTGCACTGATATGCCAACACACCTTGTGCGGGAGCCGGAATGAAATGATGTGGTGAAATTTTTATCGCCAATAAATCATCGAGTAGCAATTGTAATCGCTGTACACCTGCTGCCGCAAGCAATATAGCATCATACTGTCCGTTTCGCAATTTCTGCACACGAGTTGGCACATTACCTCTGATGTCAGCCAGTTGAATATCCGGACGATAGAAGTGCAATTGAACAGCTCTTCTTGATGAAGAAGTGCCGACTTTTGCATGCAGCGGCAAATTCCAAAATTGTGTTTTGTCGGCAATTTCCTTGCGCACCAATAATAATTCCGAAGGGTCTTCCCGGTAAGAAACAGCAGCTATTTTGAGTCCCGGAGTAGTTGCTGTTGGCAGGTCCTTATGAGAATGAACGGCAATATCAATTTTATTTTCAAGAAGCGCGTCTTCAATTTCCTTGGTAAAAAAACCTTTTCCCTCCAATTTCTCGAGACTGACATGCTGAATTTGATCACCTTGCGTTTTGATGATAAGGATATCGGCATCAACACCTATTTCCTGCAAAGATTTTTTGAGATAATTTGCCTGCCATAATGCGAGATCACTTCCTCGTGAACCGATGATCACTTTATGTTTCATCAGTGAGGGTGGCGCAAATTGCTTTTAGATGAAGCCATAGTAAGAGCCAGATACTTTTTCTCCATATAATCGAGTAATTTATCCATTACTTCCTTTGCATGCGGATCGAGGGATGCAACATCTTTTGCATACACTTCTTCCACCGCTCTTAACCGAATTTCATGTAATTTTTGTGGTATTGCGCTGTGTGCTTTTTCAACCAGGCGCTCGATATATGCGGCTTGAAATTCCTTTACAAACTCATGCACTAATTTTTTAGCCTTTACTACTTCTGCTTTGCGCAGGCTGAGGTTTTTTTGCGCAATGCTGCGGAGATCATCGATATGGATGTAATCTATTTGATTACGCGATAAAATAGTTGTGTCGATATCCTGCGGAATAGCAAGATCGATAATCACTTTCTTTTGTGTATCGCGACCAATCAATTGTTGATAGATCTCCTCATTTATTACAGGCTCTACAGATCCGGTGCAACTGATGATTACATCAAATCCACCGGTAAATGTTTTCAGGGCATCTAATTGATAAGCTTTACCACCGATTGAAGAGACCAGTTTTTCTGCATTTGCCAATGTGCGATTAAACACTGAGAAATTTTGAAAACCCATATCAGCAAGGTAGGCCGACATATTAGTAATTGTCTCCCCTGCCCCAATCAAAATAATTGCGGCATGTTGAGGTATTTCCAATTCCCGCAAACGCAGGGCAGCAAGTGAAACAACAGAAACAGGTTTTTCGGCAATATGTGTTTCCGTATATATTTTCTTTGCAGCAGGAATCAGCATTTTCATGGCAAGGCGAATATCATCACCTGTCAGTGCCATTTCATTCGACTCTTCGTAAGCTACACGCAATTGGCGAATAATTTCGCGTTCTCCAACTACAAGGGAATCAAGTGAGGCACTCACTTCGCACATATGTTCTATTGCTTCGACGCCCTCAAATAACTGAGAATGCATCACATTACATGCTTCGAATTCCGGGTTTACTGTTTTAAAGAAGCCGGCAGTAAACTGATTGTCTACCGGTTGAGTAGTAGTAAAAAAATATGTTACTCGATTACAAGTATTGAGATACATCAACTCATCCAATTTCATTTCCTGCTTAATGGATTGCAGTTGTTGAGAATAGTTGGTTGTTTGCTTATCGAATGGAACTATATAATTGCTGAGTTGCCCTAGCGGGACCTGTTTATGTGTAACGGTTAGTACTTTATACTGGTTCACGGTTTCTCCTCTTCTTTTCGCTGCTTGAAATAACTATGCAAAGGTCTTATGACGCAGCCGTGACATTGTCATTGAATTGTCATTTGCCACCTTTTACAGGGTGATTTTACTCACCGTTTTTGCACTTAATCGCGTGTGACAGTGATGGGACCGGTTGTTACCGAATTGCTGAGATTTCCTGCTCTGTCGCGCATCCAGACGGTAAAAGTGACCGTTTCGGAATCGCTGTCGGGGTCTACGAGGATGGTATTATGCAATTGCACCTCTAAATCGCCTTCTATTGTTATTTCGGAGCCTTCAGGAGCCAGCCATGGCACAAAGAATGATTCAGTGAGCGGAATGCGGTTGTCGGTGATATAAAGCGACATAGAATCAGGTTCATTATATCCCAAATCGCCATCACCGTCAATATAATGGATCAGAAATACGATGGAGTCCTCGAGTGCCACCACTGTGCCGGGAGAAACGGACATCAATTCAATTTCGGGGACTTCAGAAATTGGTGGATTTATTTCTTCATCTTTCTTACATGCCGACAGAAGCATGCAGGCGATAATGATATAAGCTGATGTCCGCATGGTCATTCAATTCTGAAGGTGAAATAGTAGGCGATATAAATTTGGGAATCATCAGGAAGCTCGGTTACAAAATCGTGAGCGGTATCTTTCAGATATAATCGCATGAAATAGAGCTTTCCTGTTTCAAAATCATCGGTATTTAAGGTAAAATGGTGCCAGTATGGGGTTGGGATCCCGGGGTCGTAATATGCAGGCCCGTAGTATGGATCGAAATCAGGCTCCAGTTCAAAAGTATATTCTGTAAATCCGGTATTCATGAGCATGTCCTGAGAAATGCGGATATTGTATTGTTCGAGCCATGATGGCAATTGATAAACTCCACTTTCGTCTGTATCATAAATTCCGAACCAATATTCCACATTGCTATGTTGCGGGAGGATAACAGGTTGAAGGAGGTCAGCTCGATTTGTGTCTAACCTCAACCCTGTGGTGTCATTTTCATAGCAGATATAGCCGTATGTTGAGGGTTGATAATCAGGTAATATGGGTGAATTCCCAAAAATATCTGGCGCACCATTTAATATCCATTGTGTAATCATTTCACGTTCATGCGGATAGAGCGTATCGTATAATGGCATTCGTCCGAGCACGGCATCATCGGTGGTAATTCGTTCATGCAGCCATGACAGAGCGGTATCACCGGGTACAACACGATAAGTAAATGTATCATCATCATCATTTTTAATTACCGGAGCATAGACCAGTGAATTATAGGCACTTTGCACCGTTCTAAAATCCGGTTCGAAAGTACCGTCGTGGCAACCCGGCACTGCGCAGGTGGTGCTGAAAATGAAGGTATGCAATCCCAGGAAGCTGGCTGAATCAATTAAAACCGGGTCAGGGCCTCCGTTGCCATAATCAACATCATCGTACGGATTATCAGGCAGATCCGGTTCATCGCGAATGATCTCACGGCAGGCGATCAATGTAAATGCACAAAGCATCGACATGACGGCGATCTTGGTTATCGGAAATTGTTTCATACGAATGCTTGTTCAAGTACTGTTCCGGGTAAATATCCTGAAGGTATATTGTCTTTAAATCCGAGAATATGCGCAATCGTCGGAACAACATCTATTGTTTGCCCGACAGGTTCTTCTTCCGAACCAACAACAAGCCCTTGATTTACGATAGAAGGAGGACCGACAACGAGGCAGAAAATATCGCGTGAATTTTCATCACCGGTATGATCATAGGCAAATAATCCATTGGCATCCGGGATGGTGTTTGCGACTGTATTTCTGCCATGTTCAGGCACACAAATCATAACAGTATCATTCGCTAAAATCGGATCACTTTGAATTTTATCCCATAACCATCCTATGCCATAATCCGCGCGATGGAGATAAGATATATAGCTGCTGAAATTGGTATGGCAGATATCGAGGTTGGTAGTATTTATCACCATTAATTCAGGTTGAAATTGCTGCATTACCTTCCATGAAGCGGCGATATTAGTCAGATCACCGGTCATCTGGTCGAAACCCACACCTGCAGGTAAAGGCCATTCAATAGGAATCTCACCATGCAGCAATCCGAGCATAAAGTCTTCAATTGCCTGCTTGTCTTCTTCAGAATTTCTAATGCCGGGTACATCAAGTACTGACCTGTCGAAATTCGCATCAAGGAAACTTCTTACTGCATTCATTCTGGTTATCTCATCAGGATGCATGGTATTTAAGGTAGAGAAATAATCTACACCAATATTTCCGAAAGTAGTGATCGGGCTCATGTAATTTGCGCCGTAATTCGCGCCGTATAATGGATCCTTGCTATAATTAAGATAAACGTATGGTCCTAAGTCAATTGACATCCACCATGCATTGATTGCACTTTTCAGAGGGTCATTGTGTTTGCGATAATATTCAAATAATGTTGGCATGGCCGGATTTGCTGAAAGATTGAGACTATCAGGCGTATAATTCCCTGTGATAACAGCGGTATGCCCATTAAAATGTCCGGTAGGACCGTTTTCATATCGCATATGTTTAAACAGGGTACCTTTTGTAGCGAGCGGAGATGCTAATGCCGGCGCCCATTGATCATAAACCAGATTATAGGTAGGTTGAGCGCCTGAAAGCATATTCGGCATGATATTTCCTCCGGGGCCCGCTGCCTGATTGAGCAGATATTGCTGACTGACAGATTCCTGATTTCTAATTCCACCGCCAAATACAACTAACACTACATGATTTGCCAATCGCATACCGGAACTTCTTGACAAGGTTCCGGCAGGCAGGATATATGGTGCAGCAATCATGCCTGCAGTTGTCAATAAGGAGTTGCGAATGAATTTTCTACGATTCATGATCAGCTGTATTTTTAATAAAACATATATTCATTACTAAGCAGGAAAGCACGATACACATCAACTACAGTCATATCGGCATCCAATTCAATCATATCCGAAAGCGCATATTGTTCATATGCCGTTGGTTTGCGTAAATAAAAACGCAGATAGCAGTCTTCAACAAACTGATCAACATCACCGCGCATATCAGCATTCGACGGGATATTTGCCAATACAGCAGGGTCTTGCAGCATCGCGTTTAATATCAATTCATTTACTAGAGTTTTATCGCCAATTGACAAACGGTAAATTACAAGGTTATCAAGGATATTGCCGGGGATACTCGAAAAATATAAATTACTGTATAATCCTGAAATATATTGCAATGGGGTTTTTACTCTATCCTTTTCTTCATTTGATTGATAAACAGGGACAGTATCTACTCCGTAGATAATATTATCATAAACTACTTCCTGAATTACGTCTTTTTTACAGGAATTAGACAACAGCACTACTCCTAGTATGCCTAATGTTGAGAATAATTTAGAAGCCTGCATATTCTGTTGAAGTTAAGATGATCAATGCCACACCATTTACATTATTTTCAAGCATCATTTGCTGCGTGTAAGTATCCATTTCCAGACTATTGGGATCCCTTGCGAGGTAGGTATTAAAAGATTCAATTACCAATCCCTGGAAGAATTCAGGTGTGGAAGTTACGATATCAATAAAATCGCCCTTTGAGCTACCATCCTGAAGAAATAATACATCTGAAACACCATCGACCATATTGATCCCACTTTCTTGTTCATCATCAGTAGGATAACGTTGCATAAGGTTTGTAAAGCAGCTGACCACAAAATTCAGACTACCCATATTTACCTGATCGTAGAAATAATTATTGATATATCTACGATAAAATTCATCGGCACCTATAGTCCCATTTGCAAGATCGATATGCGCAGTGATTAATTTATTCAGTCTATCGTTTTCAAAAATATAGTATCCTGCTTCGCCTTCCATACCCATATCGGTAAAAAGGTCGATCAGGTAATCCCAGTAAGCTATCTGACTGGCAATTGCAAAACTGTCGACATCTACCAGAAATTTTTGTCCGGTGGTGAGGTGGATATTATTGATATGCTCCCAATCGGAAAGAAGTGAATTTACCAGTTCTTCTCGAGCTTCAATACTGTATTGTTCTGATTGAAGCGTTTCCGCATGTTCACTTAGTTCATCTGCAGTCGCCGTCCTACCAAAGAGATCAATGTATAGGCTGTTAATATAATTATTCAGTGCAATTTCAGACACTCCTGTAACAGGTGGAGCGATATTTCCATCGATGATCAGGTTTTCATGGATTACCTCATCCTTAGCGCAGGAAACAGCCAGTAAATAAACAGACGAAATAAGGATAAGCCCTTGTCGCATAGTCGCCATTTTAAGTGTGTTAGGGTGTGTGCAGACGTTGGGGCGACTGTCACTATAACGTCATGAAGGTAGTAAATCGTATGTGTACACGCAAAAAAAAACGACCCCGATTTCGCGGGGCCGTCTCCTTTTCATACTCGAACTGTTTTTTCCGGGGCTATGGATTTATGTCTTTCTTTTCTTGGAATGCAATAACGCAATTGCTTTGAGCGATATTGTATGAGACAAAAGTAGATTGGTTTGGTACATTGTACAAGAGGGAGTATTAACGAGGTTGTACACATTGTACAATATAGTACACGGTGGTGTTAGAGAGTACGTTTTATTACCTTGAAGGCAAGGTAATCCTTTGATTAGAATTTATATGCGATGCCAAATCCGATGCTTCCCAGAGAGAGCGAAATACTTTGTTGGGT
>JAIBBA010000073.1 GCA_019694895.1 Chitinophagales bacterium | reverse complement strand
CCGACAGCCGACTGATATCCAACGTTCATATCGCCGGTAACTGTACAACCTGCTGCCCATGCTGAGTTATTAAAACATACTTCAATTACAATATTGTCAGTTCCATTCCAATAAAATGGAGAGGTAAGTGTAAAATCATTTGCGCCAACAACAGGTGTATAAGAGCCCGCGGAATAAACAGTTGACAATGCAGTTTCGTAGGCTGTCAAAGTAGTAATATTGGTCGACTTCATCTTAATAGTAAGACTTGTCATGGCATATGCTCCGGGAGTCACGACGTTAAAACCGATGGCATTGATATTTCCCGCACAGATGCCTGCAGCGGTTAATTGCGAAGCCTTATATAATAACTGTGTTCTGTCATCCATCCACCAAGTAGAAAACGGATTTTCTTCATAGTTGGGATTAAAATATCCTGTTGAAGGCGTTGTATATTCATTGCTTCCAACAGTGGCAGGAGAAGTACACGTTTCTACAACAGTGATATAATCGCCGTAACCAATGGTATTTTCATTTTCCAATTTTATCCAGGTTCCGGCACTTGTATAACCCTCATGATAACCATCGGTAGTATTATACTGAATTGTTCCGGGAACAGGTGTAGGTGAAACAGCATCAGACCTGACGATTATTGCCCCATTAACATCTAGACGTTCTTGCGGAGTATTAGTACCTATTCCGGTGTATCCTTGACTAAATGCACTAAGAGAGGCAACCGATAAAAACGCTGCTAAATAAATCCCTTTCATTATCTTGCTATTACTTCGCATGGTTCAGTTCCTCAATTTTTTGGTTCAACAATGCGATTCTTTCTGACTTGACCGATTCTGTTAAGGTGTTATCTTGATTCAATCGGAATATTTCTGCGAGATAAGCATCTTTCAATATCTCGTCGGAGGTCATTAATAATTGTTCTGCAACAAGTGTGCGTTCATGTAATTCTTTGAGATAAAGGGCATGCGTTTCATAAGTCACCCATAATTCTGAAGCAAGCTCACCGGTGCTGAATTTTCCATTTTCTTCCCAATCATTTCTTCCTCTGATAGTTGGCAGGTGTCGGTGAATGCGCATGTATTCAGTCATTTCATCAATACTGCGCATTGTGTAATCGGCATGTTTTACTTTATCTGTTTCCGACATTTCACCGTCGAAATAATTATCAAACACATAATCGCTGATAATTACGTTTTCATCATAAATTGCTTCAGCCGTAATTGACCCGGGACCATGGTGCACATAAGGTGCGGGTAGAACGGGTGAGCCAATCATAATTGGCAAATTAAATTGCAAATAATCACCCACTCCGGTAGTTGGCCCAACACCTGTTCCTGTGAGGTATAATACGGGGTGTTTTGCCTCAGTTACTGATGCTGTAAGTGCGCATCCGACACCCGGACTGGCGTAATGTGTACGAGTTGCCGTATATGCTAATCCGGAAGAAATTTCTACAGTGGTATTAAATGAACTTGAAACGTTATCGTAACATAATTCCAATTCGATATTAGAATAACCATCCCAATAAAATCCGGAAGGATATGCTCCTGATGTTAGTGAAATATAATTAGGTCCGGGGCCTAAGGTGTAATTTCCATTATAATAGGTGGTAAGTCCGGTATCCCAAGTTAAGCCTGAAAGCGATGTAGTAGTTGTCATTTTCATGCTAACGGTTAAACCGTTCAAAGCTGCCGGAGCGCCAAGCACACTTACCTGAAAGCCTATTTGTGTGATATAACCGGCACAAAGTCCGCCGAGCGCAATCTCAGTTCCATAATATAAGTATTGGCTTCGTTTATCGCTATAAGCCGTAGCAAATGGTGTTTCTGATGCAGTAGTACTTGTTCCGGTAGCGGTTCCTGCTGATGTGGTTGAAGTAGTTCCGCAAACCATGGCAGTATAGTCGCCGTTATATTCGAATTCATCATTTTCCAATCTTGTCCAGACTCCCGGAGTTTCGCGACCGTCGTGCATACCGTCGGTACTGTTCCATCGTATTGTGCCAAGAATGGGTGTTGCAGCAACTGCAGCGCCACGAATAATCATCGCGCCATTGATATCGGCTTTTTCAGCAGGGGTGTCTGTGCCAAAGCCAACCTCTCCTTGTCCGAACACAGTTATTGCCGGAAGTAAAAGCAGAGCAAAAATAAAAGCACGTAAGTGTGTTGTCATGCCTGTTACTTTTTAGTGGGTTCGAGAGAATCAGATTTGGCCTTCAATGCTTCGATTCTCTTGTTTAATTCCAAAATATAGAGCGACTGTGTTTCAGATGTTTCCCAAAGTTCGGTGCTAAGCTGGCCGACGGAGAATTTGCCATTCTGTTTCCATGCACTGCGACCTTGAATGGTGGGGAGATGTCGCTGCTCTTCCATAAAAGCTATCATCTCTTCAAGAGATGCCATTTTATAATCGGAATGGAGTGCTAAATCCTGATCCGCGACCTTACCATCGAAATAATAATCGAATACATGATCACTTAACAAAGTATTGTCATCGTAGAGCGATTGTGCGGTAACGGTGCCATCGCCATGATGCACGTAAGGAGCAGGTATGGCAGGCGTTCCAACAACCCATGGTAATGCTGAATATAAATAATTGCCTGATGTGCCGATAGGTCCGGTGGTCTTACCGGTTACATACAAATTTGGACGTGATACAGCAGTAGATGTTCCTGTAGCCATTGTACACCCATCTGATGGTAGAGTAGCATAATAGTACCGTGTTTTTACAGTTACTCCGGTGGTATTACATTTTACCGATGAGTTAGTTCCAGAATATCCGACACCTCCATTATTAAAGCAAACCTGAATCAAAATATTGCTTGTTCCATCCCAAGTAAAGGGCGTAGTAAGGGTAAAATAGTTTACACCGGCTGTAAGGGAAATTGTGGTTCCGGGTCCTCCGTAAACAATTGTATAACCACCTGCAAATGTAGTACCCGAAATAGCAGTTAATGCTGTAGATTGCATACCTATCTGGAAGTTGTTGATGGTGCTTGTTCCCAGAGATACAATTTCAAAGCCCAAAGCAGTGATGGTTCCTGCGCAGTAACCTGCAGCAGTCAATTCCGAAGCAAAATACAGGTAGTCGCGCTTGTTATCGGCGTATTGCGTTCCAAAAGGCGTGTCGTACGTGGTGGCACTTGTGCTGGTTCCGGCACCAACGGTAGTCGTAAGCGTAGCTCCGCAACTCACGTTATAATAGGTGCCTGAAAGTAAGGAAAAGTTATTTTCTAGTCGGCGCCATTCGCCGGCTGATGTCCTTCCATCGTGCATTCCGTCGGTGCTGTTCCATCTGACTGTGCCGGCAACGGGGGTAGCGGCGGTCGCATCACCTCTAACTATTATGGCACCGTTCACATCTAGTTTTTCAGCCGGAGTAGTAGTTCCAATGCCTACGTACCCCTGCCCTTCGGCGAAAACCGTCAGGCCCAGAAATGTCACAATAAAAAGGAATTTCGGGTAAAAAGTCCTCATTTGATGTATGTTCTCCTAAACAAACATACCATTCTGCATAGGACTATGCAAGCCCGTATTTACATTTTTTTTGCACAACCATGTGTATACATGAAAATAATAGAATTTATTCGCCGGTGTATGCAAATTCTTTAACGGTATCGACAAAGCATTTTACATTGTCTAATGGTGTGTCCGGATAAACTCCATGTCCTAAGTTGGCGATATGATCTTTCCCGAATGCACGCAGCATTTTGAGGGTCTCACTTTTTACTACCGATGCCTCGGCATAGAGCACACAGGGGTCCAGATTGCCTTGCAAGGCCTTTCTGCCATTGACAATTTGCTTTGTTTCTGCAATGTCCATATTCCAATCAAGTCCGATTACATTGCAATTGATTTCCGACAATGCCTGACGCGCGAAGAAAGCTCCTTTGGGGAACACCGTTTTCGGCACTTCATCGATGGCATTGCAAATTCTGCTGATATATGGCATACTGAACAGAGCATATTGCTCAGGACTAAGAATTCCTGCCCAGGAGTCGAAGAGTTGTATCAGGTTCACGCCGGCCTTGATCTGAGCTTTCAAATATGCAATGGTAGCCTCGGTGATCATGCTGAGAAGCTTGTGCGAGGCCTCAGGATGCCGGTAAAGAAAAGCCTTGGCCTTACTAAAGGTTTTAGAGCCTCTCCCCTCTACCATGTAGACAAAGATCGTCCACGGGGCTCCTGCGAAGCCAATAAGGGGTATGCTGTCGTTCAATTCCCCTTTGATCAATTTAACTCCATCCAAAACGAAGCCTAAAGAAGCCTCAGGATCAACGATTTGAAGGTTTGACAGGTCTGAGGGTGAATCAATTGTATTTTCAAACCATGGGCCTTTGGATTCCACCATTTGGTATGGAAGTCCCATGGCCTCAGGCACCACAAGAATATCGGAAAACAGGATGGCGGCATCTACACCAAGGGCGCGAACCGGTTGAAGGGTTACTTCGCAAACTAATTCGGGGTTTTCTACCAGGTTTTTAAACCCTTGTACCTTTTCTCTCAGTGCACGGTATTCGGGGAGTATTCTTCCTGCCTGCCGCATTAACCATACCGGCGGGCGTTCTACTGATTGACGATTGGCGACACGCAGCAGCAAATCATTCGATAATGCCATGGTGCAAAGTTACAAGAGCGAGGCCGAAATCTATTGTGCATAAGTGGATATTTACCTTGGCATGACAGCAGGTAACTTCGCCACATGGAAACAACAAGCGGTAACGATATTCACTTTTCCGGTGTAAGCATTTTTCAGGGTAAAACTTTGGTGTTGAGTGATGTCACCTTCAGCATACCGCATGGAGAATTTGTGTACTTGATAGGTAAAACCGGTACCGGGAAATCCAGTCTGCTCAAAACAATTTACGGCGATCTTTCTTTGCGCAGCGGCAGTGCCGAAGTTGCCGGTTTTGATCTTGCTAAAATCACATGGAAGACTGTACCATTTTTGCGCAGGAAACTAGGAATCATTTTTCAGGATTTTCAATTGCTGATGGATAGGTCTGTGGATGATAATCTGGAATTTGTATTGCGCGCTACAGGCACAACTGACAAATCGCTTATTAAATTAAAATCCGATGAAGCATTAAAGCGCGTAGGGTTGCAGTCGAAGGGATTTAAAATGCCGCATGAATTATCGGGTGGTGAACAACAACGTGTGGTAATAGCCAGAGCAATTATCAATGATCCGGTTGCTATTGTAGCAGATGAACCTACAGGAAATCTGGATCCTGAAACAAGTGATGATATTATGCAATTATTGCGTTTCCTGAATAAGGAATATAACACAACGATTCTGATGGCAACGCACAATTACAATATACTGGAAAAATTCCCTGCTCGCATTTTAAAAACGGCAAACGGAAAATTGATTACGGATGTTCCGGTAAATAGCTGATAATTTTTTTAGCAGAGGCGCTATCGCTGAAGGTATCGACTACCGGCTGTCTGAAAATAACATCTTCAGCAGTAAATTCTTGCTGCATATAGGCATTTATTGCTGCTTTTGCTTCATCGGCATGATTAAAACAAAGGCAATATTGTTCCAATCCTGTATGCTCAATCATATTTCTGTTGGCGATGCAGAATCTTCCATTAAATATCGCATTCAACAACTTCAATTTAATACCGGTCTGTTGCATTGCCGGCAACAAATGGATATGTGCGTTTCGGATCAATTCTTCCAAGGTATTTTGATCGGGATCTTGCACTAATTTCACCTGCGGATATTCCTGTATTAACCGGACAAGAATTTCAGAAGGAGCTGAGCCTGCAATTACAAGTGGCACATTCAATTCCTTCCATATTTCTTTCAATATAAATTTCACGGCTTCGTCGTTCTCATTTACGCTCAGGTTACCATGATACAATACAAAGCTTCCTTTTCCGGGTTTTGAATGTATTGCTTCATGTCCATGGAAAGCAGAAATATAAGTAGTTTGCGGAAACCTAATTTCATAATGATCAGCTTCGTAAGGCGAAATACAAAGTATATGTTGCGCATGGCTAAGCACTGATTCAAATCTGGACAACCTTGAAGCCTCCGTGAGAAAATATGTTTTTTTGAACATACGGTTTTCTCTGTTCGCGAGTGTCTTATAATAAACCGGCTCGTTGTTGTGCATACGAACAAGTTTTATTCTATTTTGAAAAGCAGGATCATCCAGCAGATAGCACGCATGCAATCCTTCAAACAGAATTGGATGCTCATCGGCGAGTAACCTGTTTCTCAGTGCATTAGATTTGCGTGACGCGATTAAAAATGGCTTGCGCGAAAAGAATCCTCGCCACATGGGCAAACGCGGGTAATAATAAACATGTTCGCAAAAAGCATTTAATTCAGGCGCTTCATTTCGACCATATTCAAAGCAATGGAGATGAATTTTAATTCCTTCTGCATGCAATGCTTTGATTTTATTAAACACATCTATCACACCACCATAATCCGGTGGATATGGCACATTGAAAGAAATGATATGCAGATGTTTACTTTTCAAATTGACGATACAATTTTACCAATTTTTCTTCTTCCCTCTGCCAGTTCAACTCGCGTTTTGCTGCTTGGGTGTTGGCTGCCAGTTTATTATAAACAACTGCATCATTGAGTAATGTATTCAAAGCCGCCGCTATTTTCTCAGGGGTAATCTCATCAATTAGCAGTGCAATGTTAAATAAGTCATTCAATCGTTTGTATTCAGGGAAATCCATGGTTACCTGAGGGATACCTGCGTGGATGTAATCGAAGAATTTATTCGACAAAGAATAATAATAACTCAATCCCAGTGGCTCAACAAAGTTGATACCGATCTTTGCTTTAGCGGTAAAGGTTTTCAATTCATCAGGTCGGATATAGCCGAGAAATACAATATTATTGGCGTGAGGCAATGTTGCTGCCATATTGCGCAATTTATCGCTCAAATCGCCTTCGCCGGCAATGTATAAAGGCGCATCAACCATTTGCATAGCTTGCATTAAAGCCTCGAGTCCCCTACCCTTGTTGAGAGCACCCTGATATAAAATATAATCACCTTTTTCTATAGGCGCGTTTCCATTCAATACCGGCACATTTCTGATTACATGATATACGTTTTTGTATGAATCTTGCAGTGCTGTTGCAATAGCCTCACCCACAGTGTAATTATTTTTCACATGCGGTAAAATTCTTTTCGCCAGCCACTTCCAAGCGCGCTGAATAACAGGACGATCTACAATTTCAGGTAATTCGGTAAAATATTCATGCGCATCATGCACAATAGGTTTACGCTTCAATTTTGCAACAACAAAAACGGGTAACAGGGTATCGAGATCAATACCATTATAGATGTCGAATCTACGAAAAAGCAGATACCAGAACAATCGGAAATTGTATTCCAGGTAAAATAGTTTACCTTTTTTAAACATTAGTCGCAATCGCACCTGCGCATAAGGTTTTTGCAAGGTGTCAATAGAATCTGTTTTCACAAACCCAATCAATGTCACAAAATATCCGGCTTTGGTGAGCGAAGTACATATCCTGTCCATCCGCTGATCGTAGGTCAGATCGTTGGTAACTGTGCAAACGATATGTTTCATTCTTGCCAAATGAGGATATTGTCTTTTGTGTGCAGTATTTGCTTATTATCAGCGAGGAACCGTATCGTTTCCAAAATTTTCTCTTTTCTTGCAGGTAATTTATCCTGAAAAAGTGCATCCGGCGGCAACGCATTACCTGCCAGTTTCTCTTTCAACCAATCAAAAATACGACGGAACTCTTTTTCTGTGAGATCGAGCTTGTTTTTTTCTACACAAATATCGCAAACATTGCAAGAAGGCGTTTCTTCACCAAAATATTGTAATAGTTTGACGCTGCGACAATCGGTATGATTATTTACATATGCCTTAATAGCATGAAGCCTATTTAACGCAGCATTTTTTAATTGCTCCAGCAAGGCGTAATCCAATTGAAGCGTGGAAGCCTGAATGCGTTCATGGATAAATGTT
This sequence comes from Chitinophagales bacterium, assembly GCA_019694895.1. Taxonomy (GTDB): domain Bacteria; phylum Bacteroidota; class Bacteroidia; order Chitinophagales; family BACL12; genus UBA7236. The sequence goes on along the minus strand of JAIBBA010000073.1, from coordinate 6,503 downwards.
ATCTGTGGTTTTGTTTTTACCGGACTATAAATCAAAACCTCCTGATCATGTAAATATTGTAATATTTCCTGCAGCTTCGGTTGAGTAATCGTTAGATGCCAGGCCATAGATGTTTCCTGAATAGCGGTATGATCATCAAACACGCCGGGTGCTGTGCGCAGGATTAATTTAATTACCGGCTCAAATTGTTTATTTTCTATTTGAAAGCGATATAATGTTTCCTTATCTACCGGAATAAATATGGTTGATGGCTTGAATAGAGAATCGCTTACATAAATCACATTGTGCTGTTCGAGTATGCGCAATGCATTTCTTGTTTCAACGGCAGGAAGTTGAAATTGCCGGCAAAATGCGACCATATCAAAATCGAACGTTGCATTTTCTCCGGCGCCAAGTGCGAGTTTACAATAATTTCCCAACTGATGGTATACCTGTCGGATGAAGGCTATTTCCGGATATTGCTTTTGATAATTTTCATCCAGCACTTTCACATCTGCAATATCGAATAACAATCCTGCGTAAGAACGTTTTCCATCGCGACCGGCACGCCCTGCTTCCTGATAATAGGCCTCTAATGATTCAGGAATATCGAGGTGCACCACTACCCTTACATCAGACTTATCTATGCCCATACCAAAGGCATTTGTGCAAACCATTACGCGCAATTTTCCATTTATCCACTGATCTTGCCGATTGCTGCGTGTTTCCTGGTCAAGACCTGCATGATACCATGAAGCATTAATCTGATGGCGCATGAGAAATTGCGCTACTTCTTTTGTTTTGCGACGATTGCGGACATAAATCACTGCCGTGCCCGGAACAGAACGCAAAATCTCGAGTAGTTTATCCTCTTTGTTTTCCTGTTGGCGCACAATCAAGCTTAAATTGTTACGCAAGAAACTTCCTTTGATGAGGTTCTTTTCCTTGAATTGCAAACGCAACATAATGTCTTCACATACTTCAGGAGTTGCTGAAGCAGTGAGTGCGAGTACCGGCACTTTGGGGAAAAATTCCCGTAAAGCAGCTATTTGCAAATAGGGCGGACGGAAATCGTATCCCCATTGTGAGATACAATGTGCCTCATCAATAGCGAGCAGATTTAATTTCATCTGCTTAAATCGTTCACGAAAAATTGGTGTAAGCAATCGTTCCGGAGAAACGTAAAGAAATTTAATATCGCCTGCAACACATTTATCTAAGGTCATATCCACTTCGCGGAACGACATTCCTGAAAAAATTGCAGCTGCAGATATCTCCCTTTGTTTCAGGTGATGCACCTGGTCTTTCATCAGTGCAATTAATGGAGAAACCACAATACATATCCCGTCCATTGCCAATGCAGGCACCTGAAAGCAGACAGATTTTCCGCCACCTGTCGGCAATAATGCAAGCGTATCGCGACCATCGAGAGCAGCACGGATAATTTGCTCCTGAGCCGGGCGAAACTGATCGTAACCCCAGTGTTTTTTAAGGATAGCATGAATATCGTGCATAGATGAAATCAGTCCCAACCGCTAAAGGCAAATTTAGCTTTAAAATCTGCCAGTTCCTCCATCAGGCTTCGTTGTTCAACCTGAATGTACTTCCAAAATGGCGAATCGGTGCTTACGCGAATACTTCCGAGTTGTAAATGTTGATTAATGAATATCCTGTCGCATTGCGGATAAAGCGTGCAAATTACCTCAGCAATATCATTCACCGCAAGATTTTTCGTGACCATATTATAAACGCCGGAAGGCAATTCACTGAACGGTATTTGAGCCAGCGCATCTGATGCATTATCGATATGAATAAATGCGCGTGTTTGTGCTCCGGTTCCGTGTATGGAAAGTTTATGCTCGAAATTTGCCTGAAACAAAAAATTATTGATCACGGCATCAAAACGCATGGAGGGCGAATAACCGTATACGTTGCCACCTCTGATAATATGTGTTTTCGTTGAGGCAGGGATGCGTTTAATATGATCTTCTCCCCGAAGTTTACTTATTCCGTAGTAAGTATTAGGTGTGGGGATGGTATCTTCTGTAGCCGGTTCAGAAACACGGTCGTAAACAGAAGCACTGGACAAATAAATAAAATGCTTAACCTCAGATTTTTCAATAACTTCTACGAGTTCACTCGTCCCCCAGTGATTGATCTGCTCAAAAAAATGCGGGTCCTGATTTGCAAAAGGTGTAAGTACTTTTGCAGCAAGGTGATATACAACATCAACACCCTTCATTGCATTGCGCAATTTACGCGCATCAAGGATGTCAGCTTTGATCAATTTTAATTTGCCATTGCCGATTGCATTTCCAAAGAAAATGATTTCATTGTGTCGACTCAGATTATCATATAATATAATTTCCGTTACCTTATCATTTTCAGATAATCGTTGTGCCAATGCGTAACCAATATATCCGGCTCCGCCGGTGATCAGGATTTTCATTTCTTTATTAATTCAGTGTGTAACCCACATTCTGTTTTCGACATACCATACCACCTGGCTTGCCGCTCATCGGCCATAATTTCGGGACTTAATTTTCTTGTGCATGGCTCACAACCTATGCTGGTATATCCTTTGGCATCAAGCGGATGATGTGGAATTTGATGTTCCCTGATATAGGCATATATCATTTTACCCGACCATCCCAACATAGGATGATATCTGACAGCTCTGTGTGCGGTAGGAGCTTCTTTTTTAAATGTTGCTCTGTTTGCATTTTGATCGGCACGAACACCATTTATCCATACATCATAGGTATCGAGCATGGGTTCGAGTGGTTGTATTTTATTCAGATAGCAGCAATAATCAGGGTCTGAAGTAAACAGAAATCTACCGTGGTCATCAACCTGCATTAATTTAGGCGTTGCAGCGCGAAGGTCGATGGTGTTTAATCCGAACTGTTGACTGATTTCATTTTTGTACTGAATAGTCTCAGGAAAATGAAATCCGGTATTTAAAAAGAAAACGGGGATAGTAGGATCAATGCGGGAAATGATATGCAGCAATACAGTAGAATGTGTCTGGAAAGAGGAGCTTGTAAATAAACGCATGCCATTTTCCTGATATCGCCTGATGTCTGATGCTATTTGATTTATTTCGTCCATAATGCTCAAATCATACCGGCCATTTTTTAGCCGCTATTTTGTCGTCAGGCAATGCTCATTGCCAGCAGGTCTGCAATATGCAACACTTTGATATTGCGATTTTGCTTTTCTATATACGCCTGAATGTGCATGAGGCAGGAGTAGTCGGTAGACACAATATATTCGGCACCGGAAGCGATGGCGTCATTTACCTTACTGTCGGCCATACCTGTGCTGATGGGTTCAAATTTAACGGCGAAAGTGCCTCCAAAACCGCAGCACGTTTCAGGGAATTGCATTTCAACCAATTCCAGTCCTTCGATATGACTCATGAGTTTACGAGGAGCTTCCTTTATCTTACATTCACGGAGGGCGCCACAAGCATCGTGATAAGTCACTTTTGCAGGAAACTTGCCTCCAAAATCTTCCACTTTGAGCACGTCGACCAAAAATTCGGAGAACTCGAAGAGGTTTTTCTTAAGGTTTTTGTGATAATTGTGCACCGGCGTGTTGGCATAAAGTTCGCCATAAAAATTGCGCACAAAGCCAACGCAGGAGCCTGATGGACCTACAACATAACGATCAGAATTTGCGAAATCCGCAAGAAATTTCTTCCCTACATCCTCCATTTCCTTCCAATAGCCGGCGTTGAAGGCGGGTTGCCCGCAACATGTCTGATTCGGATTATAATGCACCCTGCAGCCTGCTTTTTCAAGCACTTTGACCATGTTAAACCCTGTTTCAGGGAACATCTGATCGATAAAGCAAGGTATGAATAAATCCACTTCTGTCATGGCAGCAAATGTAATGAACCGATAGAAAGGCGTAAGCAGGACTTTTGCACAATGGCTGTTATCTGCTGACTGTAATTTTTTCGCGTGCTGAAATTGGAGTTCCTCGTATACAGTAATCGCTCAGTTCGTTGGAGTTCAACGTAGCCACGACTTCGTAAGTTCCCGGGGCGGCAATGTCGATATGATACCACTCTCCATAAACTCTGGCAACCTTATCGCCGTTGATGAAGAGGTTGATGCTACCCTCACCCATAACATGCTCGGTATTTACCTTGTCCGGAGCAAATTGAAAATTAGTTGTATTAAAATGAATATTATATCCATCTTTTGCATCCTTGGTAATTTCCATCCAAACTCCCGGCAGTTCTGATTTTGGATAACCGGCAAGTTCTATCTGTCCACGCTGAAATTCAGGCTTTTTGCTTAGAAATTCAATCTTCTTTTCATACTTATTATTTGCAAGAGTGGTATAACCCAATGTGAGCACAACAAACAGCAAGGTAAAGTTTACGATGGTAAAACCAATGCGCATGGTCATTTTGCTAAAACGCTGACGCAATTGCAAATAAAAGCGCCCCGGACCTTCGAGCAGGAACACGATCAAAGCGCCGTGAATGAGTGTATGCCCGATAATTTCGACCTTCCCGAATACAGAGGATGTAATAAAGAAGGTTACAGTTATGATAATGGCCAATGGACGTTGGAGTAAGCAAACCAACAACAAAAACCCTAGCCCGAATTCTACGAATCCAACGGATTTGAGGAAGAAGTCGAAATTCAACCCCATTGCCAGATTCGGATGTTCTTTGATAAGGAAAAGGCTCCAATTAGGATACACGAATTTTTCGAGTGCCACCCAACAGAGAGAGAAGCCAACCGTTACATACAACACTACCAGTCCTGAGTCTTTATACTTCCCGTTTTTAATGGATGCCATCACCAGGTACACACCAACACCTGCAAACATGAGGTAATCGAGCATGTGGAAGGGATGCAGCGTGATATTACCGATCACCCAGATCACCACGATACCAAGCCCTCCAATCGGCACAGTCTTTGGCATCAGCAACATGAAAGCCATGAGAAACTGAAACCAGCCGAGCCACTCGTAATTTGCGGGAATTGGAATAGTTGGCACTATCATAGCATTACTTTGCCATGAAAGGATCAACACCATAGCTGCAGCAACACGTAGTACAATAGTGGCGTAGGATTTGCGCGAGTCGAGCCAATTGTCGACACGCATATACCAATTAGCCTTGGAAATACGTGCATCAAGCCATACACCGATTGCAACAGTCCCCAGGGTGACAAAAAACAAGGTATAGAAGAACCGGCCTTCAAGAATTTCGCCGAGTCTGAGTGGCCTATCGGCGTAACTACCATCGGTAAACCACTTCACGTGCGCTTCAGCTTCAGGAATGTTGAAACAACATACCAGCAATAGCAGCAGCACGATCTTTAATGCGTGTGCAAAGTACTTCATAACAACAGGACAAGGGTATTGGCAAAGCTAAACACTGCTATTGCGCCTAATGCCAAGGCAGTGTAAAAGAAATGTAAACAGCCATATATGTTCTTCACAATTTTCGGCGTAATGACGCTTGGTGAGGACAATCTATGGTTTTTACCTGCATGGGAATTCCAAGTCAATTCCCCCCAATTAATTGGGTAACAAAACCACTTCACACAGTTATAAGGTTGTTTCACATGAAAATGACGTGGTCTTGATAAGAATCGGTTGCACGAACCGGCAGTTGGCTGCAGTTTTGATTTACAATTCCCGATGATGAAATCACTGATACTTTTTACCCTGCTATTATTTAGCATTTCAAGATTGCATGCACAACAACCCAATATCATTTTTATCATAACCGACGATATGAATGATTATGTTGGGGTTCTTGGTGGACATCCTCAGGTTCACACGCCTAATATTGACAGTCTTGCTAAACGCGGTGTAACCTTTATTAATGCATTCAGCAGTGCTCCCGGTTGTGCACCATCGCGAACAAGTATGTTAAGCGGAAAAGATTGCGGATATACTAAGGTATATTCAAATGAAGGATATCAAAGTCATTTCAGAGATAATTTCTCCGATGTGCTGGGCAATTCGGTGGTATATACCATTCCGGAAATTCTAAAAGACAGTGGTGAATATTTCACTTATGGTTTGGGAAAAATATTTCATTCACCAACTGAAAACGATTACGACAAAACAGGTCCAACATGCGAAAAGGAACAATCGTGGAACCGCATGTATGCCATAAAGTCGGCGCCGGGTTATGATGAACTAACTGAAAGTTACAAGTATGGCGGTATTTTCGATTTTGGGAAAACACCTGATTCATTCGAAGAAATGATGGATGACAGAATTGCTGTTGATTCAGCAGTGGCATTTATCAATAGTTATGCGGCTCATACTGTAAATACTTGCGACAGACCATTTTTTCTTGCGTTAGGCATTCATAAGCCGCATACTGAAAGATTTGTACCTGAGCATTATTTCCCGCAATATTATGCTGATGATTTATTGAGTGATTCATTTGCTATTATTTATAATAATCCTCCGGGAGCTACTCCTTTTAATGGCTTGGTTATGCCGCCGCAACCGGATCCCATGTTTGACGATTTCTATCA
>JAIBBA010000072.1 GCA_019694895.1 Chitinophagales bacterium | reverse complement strand
TATCTACACCGGCTTGTTTACCACTATTATAGGCATGTTCATAAGCTCTAAAGGCATGCAACATGTTTTTACTGTGATCGGCACCTTTGCTCATGCGTGCAAGAATCTTATATCCTGTGCCGATGGCATTAAAAATAGCATAAGACGGAATTGTTTTAGAAAGATTCTCCAGTTCTGCCACTACAGCACGTATTTTCTTGGCTGCTAGCTTGTCGTGCGTATAATGCGACAATAACAATCGTGCATATTCTACATAGCTGCTAACATTAAATGTTTCACTGGACTTTTCAAAGTATAATTTGAAATTTTCAATGGCTGCACTATCGTTACCTAATCTGTTGTAAATGATACCCAGACATTCATACAGTGAAGACTGTGGAATATTGGCTGCGGCGGCAGAGTCGAGTATCAGATTGATTTCATCAAGGTAAGCAGCCTTTTGTATTTCAGAATAATTTGCGCCAATGCGATTGATCAGATTTTCAAGATCAATTCTCACCTGATTGGCAACATAATATTTGCGCAGCGATGGTTTTTTACCGGAGTTTAAGCGTTTTAATGTGAAGAATTGATCGCCGTAACATTGATAAGCGCCCCAGGTATTGCTGTAAGGATAATGTTCATAACAATAATGACGTGCAATTCTTACGGCATCGCCGAAATTACTGCCGGATAGCATTGCGGCATAGAATTTTTCCGTGAAATCTTTCGCTGCATTATCATTAATTGCCCATCCTGCCGCAATAACGGCTTTTACGCCCATATTAATGAGTTGCGTGCCTAAATTAGCTGCCAGTTTGTACCTGTTTTGATATAATGCTTCATCCATTGCTTCTATATTTCCCAAATGACAACAATTGATAAAGACCAATTCGGGAATAAAACTTAATTGTTGAATCTCACGTGTAGTCAGGAATACATTGTTCCCTATTACCATACCCGAAAGATCCGGTTGTGCATGATTGTATACTCCGTGACCGGCAAGGTGAATGATCTTGTAATCGGAACGGAATAATTTCCTGATAATAACGCTTGATGATTCATTATTACTCAAGGTTGATTGATAACCGGCATCCATCAATACATTATTTACCAATTCGGCTTCATCAGAGGCGCCCTGGAGCGAAGGCAGGAAATTAGCAGTGTTTGGATTTCCAATGATCAGCGCCGTGTTATCTAAGGTGTAATTGACGGCAGGTCTGAAATTTTCTGTTGTCAATTGCCTTATCATTCCTGCGGTTGTTGCCAAAGGCTGTGAATGAATTGATATGTCCTGCAACATTTCCCATGGATAAGCTGCAGCAGTTTCATCAACTATCAATAACAAGTTTTGTTGATTGCGCAGTGCGAGTTTAAAATCGTTGGGAATCATCAATTCGAACAGTGTTTTTGCAAGCTCCTTGTCCCACACATCGCGACTTGATATTTCCTTCATTAAGGAGTCTATTACTTCTTTCGTGCAATACAATTTGCGCATTTCATCTCGGGCGGTACCCATGGATGAAGTGAAAGTAAATATTTTCCCTTTGGATGGTTGTTCGCAATCAATTTGTTCGCGAATGGTAACTCGCTGCCACCAGTCAGCATTTTGTTCAAACAACAATCGTTTGCGACTGCCCAATAAATTATATAAGGTTGGTTCGAAATTAAAACCTGCGTTTGTTGTATGCTTTAAATTATCCAAACAAATCAATGCTTGCAGCGCTCTGTCTTCGTAGATCTCAATGAATTCAATTTCATCAACTGTTGGCCAGATGTTATCGCCATTTTGCCGCACGCTTTGGTTTGCTTTATGCACGCCGGAGATGACTGCTTTAACTGCTGTTTCTACGCTCAGCCCTGCATAACCGCAACCTAACAGCAAAGAACTCAACCCAACTGTTCCGTGCACATTACCTTCATTTACCCTGAATTCACAGAGGTATTCTATCACCCCTTGTTTTACTGTTTCTTCAAGCTGAAATCCGGATAGTTTTTCTGTTTTGCCCATGCCAACGATCAGTGTGCCTTTCGGCATACCGGGATTGTTCTTAAAATATTTACTCTCACCTATATCGCCGGGATAATTCCCTGTTGCCAATCGTTTTGTAAGCATATTCGACATATAATGATCTACTACTGATTCAGCACTCATAATGCCATCACCTTTGAGGTGACCAACCAGGACAGGATAGGTTGCATATTTTAAATCACCGCATCTTAGCACTACATTTATTGGTGTAGTAAATTCTTCATCCACTGGTTCTGTTGGTGTGGAACCTATCATGGTGTTTTCAAATTCTTCAGGTGTTACATCCTGAATAAGTTCATCGCGTTTATCGGAAACGGGAATTTCTCCTCGCTGTTGTGGTGGGTTTTTGCTGAGTTTGGATGTTTTACCTGCAATCAACAATTCCTTAATCCCCGGAAACATACTCGTTTCATTGGCAAGATCTCCGTGACCGACGCGTACATAATAAACACGGTCACCGGATTTTATTTCAGCGGGAATCCCGCTTTCCCAGGTCACACTGCCATCGCCATACGGTGTTTCTGTAAATGTAAGTTTATCACCATCTACTGCATGGTCTTTATAGTAAAAACCATTCGTAGTACCATCGCTTTTACCGGCGATATAAATAATGTTTTTATCGAGATAAACTGATCTGTCAAAGTTGCCAACCTCTGTATGAAAGCTTTTGTAATTATTTACAGTAGCTGATGATGGTATTGGCCAATTAAAGGAAGTGAAATTTTGTTTCATCTCCTGCCATGTTTGCAGCGACGTAAAATCATGTATGCTTGTATCTGCCGGTAACAAATTGAACAGACCATCATACTTGTTAAATACTTCTAATAAAGTATTTTTAGAATGTATCAGGTCCATATTTGCCATTTGCTTAATCCGACCTCCCGAGCCAACCATAATTTCAGGAATGAGATAGGAGCCTCCGAGTGGTGAGCCTAAGAATATCACTCTGTAGTCAGACCTTTGTTTAATGGCATTCCACGTATCTGCATGTCTTTGAATAAATGAACGCACCACAAGTCCGCCCATGCTGTGTGCCACAATTTTTATACTATGATTTCCTGTGCGATGAAGGATATTGGTGATGTAATCATTTAATCTGTCGGCTTCCTTGCGCAAATCTAAACGCCAATCGTATGGAAAAACTGCCACATCGTAATCATTATCAAATTCTTTTGCGAATTTTCCATAGAATTTTTTGATCAATGAGGTGGCTTTGACATTTGTAGCCTGCATGTTAAGTTGTGTCATTTTACCCGCCATGATATCATCAATGCTGAGGTATATCTCGTGACCATCCTTAGACAGATTGCTTCCTAAAATTCCCGGAAGCATTACGATGACAGGTTTCTCACCACTGACAGGCTTCGGTTCCAGGTTGCCGAATACCCATCCGCGATCGGCATTGGAAGCAAGATTGCGATCAAAGGATTCAAATTTTGAGGCGATGGCATTTGTCGGTGCATTTACAGCCTCCTTAATAGCCTCTTGTGTATCGCGATTTGCAAAGTAATGGAAATGATTTACGTCATCACCTTCATCCAAAAAGTAACCAATATTTTGTTTCCTGAAAATTCCGCGAGTCATACTCTTTGTGTCAACGATCCAATCATTTTTACCGTAAAATATCAGTTTGGACAGTATGGTAACGAATGCTTTTGGTTTAAGCGATATTTTGTTGTTACCTGCTATAACATATAGTGGCGATCCGATTGATTCCTGAGGATGATTTAATGCTTTAATAAATCCTGAATCCGGATTCATGGCATATAATCCCGGAAGCACATCAGGTTTTGCCTTGCAAGCTAAAATATCGGCAACCAATTTTTTAAATGGCGCGAGGGCAGGAGCAGAGGCGCCTACTGTAGCGAATTGTATGCCATTGATCAATACGGTTAAAAATCTGTCGAGGCGCTTAGAACATAAGCTTGTTCCGGCAGCAGGGCATGCGGTGCGGATGAACTTTTCTACCGTAATATTTCTGCTGCTAATCTCATCTTCCAAACGTTTTACATTTGCATCACCGAATGCATCAGCTATTAATTGTCTGTTTTCCGGTTTGAAGGATGGATTTCCTTTATCACTCAATTTCGCGATGAGTTCGCCAACAAGTCCGCCGCGACTGGTTGACATAATATGCAGCGTAGCATTTTTTGGCATCCATTTGATAGCTTCGATTGCATTTTCTACCGGTGATTTAGAAAGTGTGTAATGTTGAAGTGCAAGGATGCGATCGCCATATTGTTTTTGAATACTATCCCATAAACCAAATTGATTGTTTTTGATCATTTTATCAAATGAACCGTCTAGTGAAGCAGCGGTTCCATGGATCATAAGTAAATATGGCTGATTTATCTCTGTCAGCTTTTGGTTAATGATTTTCGTTCTGAAGTTTTTGTCGACAAAATATAATCCCGGTGATTCCTGAATATGGGCATCCAGCAATTGTGCCGATTTTTTCACGATAATACTCGTAATAATCTCAGCCGGTTTGCGAATGTGCAAACGTTTTAAAATAACATTGCGTAGAAACCCACGCTGATCACTCCCCATAGAGAGCACCTGAGGAATTTCCAAGGGACCGGAATAATCTCTGGCAGTAGGGGATGCCTCATTTTGAATTAATAAAGGTATTTCACCAACAGTTCCCATCCAGAAACTATCATCCTGAAATTCAAATTCAACAATGTCGTCTTCATCGGCATCAATTTCATGTGTAATGCCTCCATCCCGACTTCCAGTCAGATCAATGGCATGCGAAGTGGTATATCCGTCTAAAGTAACCAAGTCGGGTTTATCCTGCACCTTATTACCTACTATGATAAATGAACGTTTCATAAAATATATGTTTATAGAAGATTGTATCGATTTGTTAAAAATGAATACTTACATATTCATCGCGACGGAGTATTTCAAGTTCAATCGCGGTAAACCTATCCAAGGTAGTATATAGCGCCTTTATTTGCAAGGATTTTTCGCAAATTACCGGAAAACCGTTAATGTCAAAAATGTCTCATTTTGATGCAAATTTTGCATGATTTTGTGACATAGGTGTTGGCTGAAAGCTAGTATACTCTTGTGTTGGAATATGTCACAGAAAGGTTGAAAAGTGCGGTATCAGACTGAGCTATTTGATTAAACAGGTGATTAAACCAAATCAATTTGATTAGCGTCTTGATTCAACTTTTGTGCCATAGGTTTCTTGACTGCAATTGACCAACCTGATATTCCGAGCATAAAGATGATCCAAAACACGTTATATCCCATTTTTACAGCATCTATCAGGTCAGTGCCAGTTCCAAATCCGGGAATTATTGCAACAGTTGCAAGGCTTAGTATTACTGAGAGTGCAGCGGCAAAGCTGATCAGTAACATATTAATAAATTTGATCCTTTTGATCAGCCTGTCAGTTACCAGCCAATAAAAAAATCCAAACAGGGTGAAATATACTATGATGTCAAAATATATATTCTGGAGATATCTGATATTAAAAATGAGAAACCTGTAATACACGGCATAACACAAGTATGTGCCAATAACATAAAAAACTAAGTTGGTAAAATAGATTAGTAGTGCGGGAATCAGTAATTGTTTAATAGAACGACGATTAACAAATGCAAAAGGAAGAATAAAGGCGATTGCGGCAATCATGGTGATAAAATACGGGGTGTACAAAATACCTGAAAGCCATTGCAAGCCATGCCAGCCTTTTATAAATAGGATTTCCGCTAGCCAGAGGCCCATCCCCAAAGTAGCAAGAAGAAAAGTTACTGCGATTGCTATGAAATACTGTTTTTTCAATTTAGGGTTGATGAAAAATCAAGAACAAAATCCTTATTACTTATTTTTCAATGATTCTTTAATCAACCCCTCCAATACCTTTACATCAATATCAGCTAATTTATTGATATATAAACATCCTTTGCCGGTTTTATGCTTACCCAGTTTTTTTAGGGTGTCTGTATGTTTGTTGATGTCAACACTCAAATACAAAGAAATATTTGCCTTCCTGGGCGAAAACCCGATCTTCATCCAATCTACTGAGCGACCAGTTTTTTCGCTGGTGTATATTCTGTGTCCAAATCCGATGATTGCCGGTCCCCACATTACAGCCGGGTCGCCACTTGCCTTTTCCATCATCTTGATGATAGCGTGGCAGTCGTTGCGTGTTTGTTCGTCACTGATGGCATTCACAAAATCATCTACACTGGCTATAGTGGCTTTTGTTTTTATTTCTACAAGCTTGGTTTTTTTTGCAGGCATCCGGATATTATTTTATTCAAATGTACATAAATCAAATCCGAAATCCCAATAAGTTTAAATGCTCGAATGCTTTTTTAGCGCTGTATAACAATGCTTGCGCCCAAATATTCATTACTGAAAAGTGGAGTCATTGCAATTCCTTGAGCCTTGTGTTCATGCAGATACGGTATTAACAAGCCTAGTCCGGCTCCCAAAACATACCCTGCCGCAACATCTGTTGGAAAATGCCTGGCAGCGCTTACACGAGCAAATCCTGTATAGGCAGGCAGAGCGGCTGCTGCTGCCCAAATAGCAATGCGCAATTTTTCATCTGCTTGTTTGTCGAGTAACATTTTATCCAACATATATGCTGCGAAAAAACAGTTAAAGGCAGCAGAAGATGTATGTGCACTTGGAAAAGAGGCCCATTCGTCTTTACTCAGTCTGTATTCAATAGGGTAATTATCCTGGTAGGCGTAAGGCCGCGGTCTGCTTACAGCTTCTTTCAATAATTGTGTTACACCATATGTCAATGTAAATCCTTCCGCATACATGACGGCATAGGTCAAAGCTTCGTTTTTTTCTGATAGTAACAATAATCCAACTACAAGAGGTGCACCAAAGGATGCGAGATTTGCAACATCGCTTATAATAACCCAATCTGCGGCTTCTGCAGAATCTACAGAAAATGGGTATCGATCTAATGGAATTAAATTGTTGGTATCTAAGGCGGCTAAAGAAGTAATATTCAAAGGTTGGTGAGTGGTGAAAAGCGTTCCTCCCCAACTTAATCCCGCAGTGCCTGAAATGATCAGGTCGGTTTTAAGGTTTAAATTAAATGTAAATGGTGATGCAGTAAATTGATTATTTGCATGCGAACTATCAACCTGTGCAATTATTTGATTGTTAATTGTACAGGTCAATAGAAATAATAATGCAATGTATCGCATTAATAGTCGTAATAATCATAACTCTTATCGCCATCGAATTTGATACTCACCCGATCGCGACCTAATAATTCAATATTGCGAATGATCTCATCCATTTTCTTTTGCTGATCTTCTTCATCCAGAATCACATCGCCATAATGCACAAACATGGGCTCAATGGTGTATGTGGCGCCATTTTCAGGCTGTAATCCGGTGCAATCCAGGCTCCAGCCTTTGTCTTTTCCCATCTTGCTCTTATAGAAATAAATATACCCGTCGCCTTCTCGTGTGTGAACCAATGTTTTAGTGATGAATTGAATACTGTCCTCGTCTTTCGTGAAATCATATTGATACAGTATACATTCCGTTATCATGCGCTGGTTGCCGTAAGTAGTATCAATTTTATCCTTGCGGCCCATCTCCATTAAAGCATCAATAGTTTCATAGCGATATTCTCTGCTCTTTTGCAAATTGGTCCAAACACTATCAGGAACCGGTAATCCTTTTTCCAACATGGTAAGTGCAGTGCTGAGAATTAAATCTTTATCCTTACAACGCAATATGCGATCATAATACTTTTTCACCATCGGATCATCATAGAATGGAGTAAGCAATATGGAATAATAATCTTGTAAAGAACTTGCCCAGTCGAATCGCGTGTTGAGGTCATCATCTTCTAACCCAAGGCGACTGATAAGATTGGTGCTCAAGCCAATATAATCTTCATCTTTTTCGGCAAACTGATCGGTGCCGTAAAAATTGCCTACTGCTTTTTCATCGTTATCGGTGATGTCTTTCAGCTTGGTGAAGTAATGCTTGTTATAATACCTTGAGTAACTATTGTCATCATCATCTTCATCATCATCCGTCAGGTTGCGCTTTAATTCTGCAGACGCCTGTGTGATCACTTGCTTTTTGTGATCGGCATACAATTTAAGACGCGTGCTGTCTTCAGCATATAATTTTGCCAACAATCGATAAGTGGGGTAATGATATTCCGGGAAACTGGTGAAATCCCATAATTGCGGGAACAGGCTAGCTGCCAGTTTCAATGAATCAGAAAAATCCGAGAATATCCATCCAAGAGAATATCCTTTTTGTGCCAATGGGGTTTCGATATATAACAATTCACTAAATGCCTTAGTGGCCTCCAGGGTATGCATCTCCGAAAGGGCATTCAGTACGGCGGTCTGTAATGAAGAACTATCACCGGCATCGTTATAAATTTTCTTTAATTCCGGAACAACAGTAGCATGTTTCAAGGTGGATAAAGCATTAATAAATTCAACGCGATCATCCATTTTCATTTTTTTGAATTTTGATGATTCCATATAACTTATCATGCGTGGGGCATCGCTGTTGTCGAGATTCACAATATCAACAGCAGCTATTGCCTGCTTGCGTTTCATCGTATCAGTGCCATCCAGTGCCGCAAAGAAATTATCAGCCGGACTGGCAAACACACTGCGACCATCAACGCTGTCAGAAGGGGTGAAGGTGTTATAGAAATTGCTGACAAATAAAGAAGGCGCCTTTGTAGTATCAATGCAAGTGCTCAATTGGAAGATGGCATTGTCTTTAAGAATGAATTTCTTATAAATACCTCTTGTGCTGTTCGTGTCGGTAAGTAAAAATTCAAGTGATTGGATATCGTCTTTCTCTGAAAATTTTCGTCTGGTTAAATTGAATGATGACGAGTAAACCGTATCGAATGAATTCCAAAACGCTTTTTTATTTTTGAAATACGTGTAATCATTATATTTATGATAAACAACATAGATGTTTTCAGGTGTTGTTTCTGATGAGAAATAGGTTTTTCTTGTTAATTCAAGATAATCTTCATCAATTTCATCCTCATCGTCATCATCATTATAGCCGTAGTCATTATAGCCTCCCATATCAACTTCCTCCAGTGTAAGCAAAGTGTCGGGCTCAGGGAAAATTGTTTTCACAGTGAAATACAAACTAGTATCTGTATAAGTTGTAAATTCCTGATTATAGGTGAGGTCAATGAGTTTTAATGAATTAAAATAATCACTTGGCACAGTATTGTTATTGGTGAATGCCGTCATGAAAATATAGTAGGGGCCATTTATTACCGACTGCGTGTGTAAATAGGTGCCTTGTGCGCTTTTCCATACGCCGGTACAAGCCGGCTTACCTTGATAAGTGCTGAATTTATACCCCTGATTTTTGTAATCCTGCTTTTTGAATTGTTTCGCGAAAACATCTGCAATACGCACAAGCTCAAAGCTGTCTTCTTCTATATATTTGATGTCGTTGAGATAGTAAGTCGACATCCAGTATTTATTTTCACCGGCCACGCCTTCACCTATGGAAACAATTTCTGCATTGCTGACGCTTGCGCCATCAGGAACATCGTCTGTAACACGTATATCCGGCAGCGACACACTTAATCCTCCCCATTCGGGTGTGTAATTTGACCAGGCGTTGCTGTTTGTATTTCGAAATTTTATAGACGAGAAAAATGTTTCCGGTTCTTTAGCCTTGATCATGAAATCTCCAATACCACTCGCTTTGAAAATGATGGTTTCAACAGGGCTTACCACTATTTTAAACCGCAGATAATTTCCGCGCTTGGTTTTACTAATTATATCAAATCCGGGCCAACCATTATTGGTAGTGATTTTTGTTTTACTTTGAATATCACCCGGAATATTTTCATATAACATCTCATCAATTTCATTATATACATCCTGAGGTGTTTTATTGCGAAGATAGGCGTGATGGGCAACGCGCAAAATGGCGTAGTATGCGCTGTTCGCCATATCCGGATACATGAAAAATGAATTGGTCTGATAGCCCCCTATTTCATACAATTTTCCCGGAGATTCAATGGTGAATAGTGAGTCATAGGCATATTGAAATTTTGTAGGTTGGGCAAAATATATGCCATCAATTTTCTCTTTTTCCTTAATGCTTTTATTGTTCACTTTACCCATTACCGGACGAACAGTATATCCCATGCTGCGCAAAATTTCAATCGCTCCATTCTGACCGGGCAGGTGAGCTGCACCAATGCCAGTGAACATCGATTTGCCTGTCTGCAAAATGGAATCCATTCTGCGCATCATATTTCTGTTGCGTTCCTCAATAAAATAGTAATGATAATGGCGCGAAGGGGATACAACGCGTTCCAGTGAATCCAATTTATCGAGATTTCCTGCGCGATACGCCTCATCAATCAACTCATAAATGTCTTTTCCATCTTCTTCCAACTTAGCGCGCATGCGTTCCTGCTCCAGGAATTCAGCATTTTCTGCCTCCTTCTGATCTTTGTCAGGTTCTGCATTTGCTTTTTCTAATAATCGTAATACTTCCTGCTCGCGCTCCAATGGTGCAATTTGTTTTGATAACTTTTTACCGCACTGAAAAATGAACAGGTCCAGATAGGTTTCCTCCTCATAATCACCACGCTGATCGGCATAGCGATAGAGATAACCATTTATCAGCCAGCTGTTATCGGCAAAGGCAGAATAATATGTGCGCTGATCAGGAATAAATACTTCAGTTGCATCGGTATAAAAATCACTTCCCCCGAAATACATATTACTCCCATCGTATCCGCTATATCCTACTGATTCGTCAAATTCATAGTTCGACGACATGTCCGGATTGCCAAAGTCGTTTTCAATCCAATGTTCCGGATTACTTTCCAATGCAATAACATCCGCATTTTTAACGGCAATAAAAAAACTGTCGGTAAGGTGAAATGCAATTTTGTCGCTCACATGCATCGTGCCGTAGATGTAGGATGGTTCTTTCAGTCCATTTCCGGTGATTTCCCACATGAGCGATGAATTTTGTGCCTGAAGCATACACATACATGGCACAAGTGCAATAACGAGTGCAAGTTTTCTGAGGTTTCTGTACATAGTTTGGTTTAAGGAGTGTAAAGCAATGATACTAATAAAACATCAAATCCATAAGATATCGTATAATCACAACCTATTTTTACACAACTCATCCACCTGTTTTTCCAAAATAACGGATGCATCCTACCTTTGCAGCATGGAAACCACCATTCGTTACGATTTCTCCCTCCTTACCGAATATGACATCCATCTGTTCAAACAAGGACGTCATTTCAGATTGTTCGAAAAGTTGGGTGCTCATCCTATGTCGGGAGAAGGGCAGGAGGGGGTTTACTTTGCTGTATGGGCGCCAAATGCAAAAGGTGTTTGCGTTGCAGGCACTTTTAATCACTGGAACACCACAGCATTACCATTGCAATGTCGCACCGACGGCTCAGGAATTTGGGAAGGTGTTGTCAGTAACGTAATGGGTGGCGATCTGTATAAATTTATCATCAACGGAGCCAATGGCGATGTTTTTGAGAAGGCAGACCCCTTCGCTCGCTATGCCGAACCAGCTCCGGGAACAGCTTCCATTGTTTGGGACAGCACTTATACCTGGGAAGACGCACTCTGGCTAACCAAACGAAAGCCTTTCACCTTCGACAAGCCAATGAGCATGTATGAGGTGCATCTGGGTTCGTGGGGGCGACAGCCGGATGATGCCAATGCCTTTCTTACGTATCGTCAACTCGCCGAAACGCTTGTGCCATATGTCAAAGAAATGGGATTCACGCATGTAGAACTGCTTCCGGTAACAGAACACCCCTTTTACGGCTCCTGGGGATATCAAACGCTTAGCTTTTTCGCCCCAACATCGCGCTATGGTACACCGCAGGACTTAATGTATCTGATCGATAGCTTCCATAAGGCTCATATCGGCGTTATCCTCGATTGGGTGCCCTCACATTTTCCGCAGGATGGCCATGGTTTAGCATTTTTCGATGGAACCCATCTTTTTGAACATGAAGATCGCAGGAAGGGATTTCACCCCGACTGGAACTCATACATTTTCAACTATGGACGTTTCGAGGTAAAAAGCTTCCTCATAAGCAGCGCATTATTCTGGGTAGATCAATTTCACTTTGATGGTATCAGGGTGGACGCCGTGGCAAGTATGCTGTACCTCGATTATTCGCGCAAAGAAGGGGAGTGGATTGCCAATGATTATGGGGGAAATGAGAATCTGGAAGCCATTCAATTTCTTAAAGAACTCAATGAAACACTCTATAGCGAGGTGCCGTCAGTAATCACCATCGCAGAAGAATCCACCTCCTGGCCCAAGGTATCAAAACCAACGTACGACGGTGGTCTGGGCTTTGGTATGAAGTGGATGATGGGCTGGATGCACGATACGCTGCAATATTTTAAGGAAGAGCCTGTATATCGGAAGTATCATCAGGATAAGCTTACTTTCAGTATGTGGTATGCCTTCAGCGAGAACTTCATCCTCAGCCTCTCGCACGATGAAGTAGTGCATATGAAGGGCTCGCTCATCAATAAAATGCCGGGAGATGAATGGTTGAAGTTCGCCAACCTGCGATTGATGTTTGCCTATATGTTCACACATTCCTTCCCGAAACTCATGTTCATGGGTGGTGAATTTGCTCAAAAGAAAGAGTGGAATCACGATCAGAGCCTCGACTGGCATTTGGTGGAGGAGCCTTCTCACAGGGGGATTCAGCTGCTTGTAAAGGATTTGAATCACCTTTATACCGGAGAAAAAAGCATGTATGAAAACGACTTCAAACAGGCCGGTTTCGAATGGCTGGATATCAATCGCCGCGACCAGTGTGTCCTGGTTTGGAAAAGGGCAGGAAAACAAGCAAACGACCACCTGATCGTTGTCGGTAATTTTGATCAACAAACGCATATCGACATCAACATACCGGTGCTGCAACGCAACCATTATGTGGAAATATTGAATACCGATGCTGAAAAGTACTATGGCAGCGGATTGATAAACCCGGGTTTGATAAAACCGAAAACAGTAGTGGTTAAGAATGATGATGAAACTGAGGATAAACAATATGAACTTACCCTCACCATTGCACCGCTTACCCTCATCGTGCTGAAACCTGTTGCCAAGCTGAGAAGAAGCAAAAAATCTTAATTTCACTGTAAATCATATCAATATGAAAGCATTCCTTGTAGCCCTTTTAGGCTTTGGTATTTTGCAATCAATGACCGGTCAGACTGCTGTAACAGATCCGAAGAAAAATGAAGCCCTGGTGACTATCGGGACGATGTCGGCACTGTCGTTATATAATACTTACGTTGCCATAGGTGCTGTAGCAGATGCCTATGGAAGGGATGTTTACACCGCTCAGAATGTCGGGGACCTGATGAAAGAACAACTTACGATTCTGCCAACAGCAAAAGCCCAGGTCGAAAAACTGAAATACTCCGGTTACCTGGAGGATCAAACGGATATCGATTATTGCCAAAGGATCATGGACTGCCTTGATTTGTTGATTTTAGAAGCCGGTGGATTGAGCGAATATGCTTTGCATGGCGATTTAGATGCTCAGCTGAATTACGCGAATGCGCGGGAAGATGCCTGGGAGCTAATCACCAAAATCCTTCAGCTGTAAGGGTTTGAAAAAAATGGCACAGCGTTTGGATGGGTAAGTGTGGCTGTAATCCGCCATACTTATGAAAAGGAATTTGTTGTTAGCCGTTATCTGCGCAAGTATACTGACTCTACCTGTTAACGCACAGGAGACTTCTCTAATGCAACCATCCGGTATTACTATTTCCGCCGGATACGGTTTTCCAAGCCTGGCGAAAAAAGTATTCGACTTTGCCGAGGGCGATAACGTGAATAGTTCCTTTTTCGGACCTGCATATGTGAAAGCTGAGATCCCCCTGAGTGATCATGTAGGGTTTGGACTCAACTTCGCTTACAGCCATGGGAATGCCACCTATGTAACTCAGGATGGCGAGATTGACAGTATCTTTTACAATACCCAATTCGACTATACCTCTTATAGTGTGCTGGCGCGATTGAACTTCCATTTCGGACAGGAGGGAGGCATGTTTGATCCGTATGCAGGTTTTGGAATGGGTTACCGCAATGCCAATTACGCCTATACAGGTGGCGACCCCGATGCTGAACCTTATGATATCAATGGTTTAATACATCTGGGTGCCGAGCTTACCATAGGTACACGCATTTACCTTACCGATAATATTGGTATTTATGGGGAAGTAGGCTTCGCCAAATCGCCCTTCCAGGCAGGGTTGGTTGTGAAATTCTAACCTACTGCTTGCTCATGAATACCTCTCGGGTAGAGGTAACGATAGGGGGTAAGCCCTGTTTGATCAATGCCTTGTTATACGTTTCGATATCGCCGTGTAGCAGGGCATTGAGTTCTTTTTCAATGGCATCGACCTCAGTGGTATATTTTGCCAATGCATCTGTTTGCACATTCGTCGGCTTGCCGTCATAACCGGCAACTGCCGAATACACTTCAGCGA
>JAIBBA010000195.1 GCA_019694895.1 Chitinophagales bacterium | reverse complement strand
CCTGCAACCGGAAGTGGAGTCCAGGAAATTCCACCGTTCGTTGTACGATTTACATATCCATATTGGAAAGAGGCATACATACGATCTTCATTGGAATAATCGATGATTACATCCATTCCATCGCCTCCTTGAACGCGTTTCCATGTTGTACCGTCCCATAAATTGCAACCATTATCCTGCCATCCGTTGAGCACCATGTCTGTTACGGTATAAGCAGGAGATAAACGATAAGGTTGAGCTACACGGAGACCTGCGCTGATATCAGTCCAGGTTTGACCTTTATCGGTAGATTTAAATACACCTCCATCATTCGTGGCATAAACGATATTTACATCATTAGGATCACAGAGTAATCCTTTGGAATCTGCATGTACATAATTTGATGCTGTCCAATCGTCCCATACAGATTTTTTCGACCAGCTTGTACCTCCGTTTGTCGACCTGGCAATTTCTAATCCGCCTGCGAAAATGAGATTTTCATCTACATTCGAAACATCGAGAACAAGATCATAATAATTATAGAAAGATGTAGCTCCTGAAGGAGAACTCATAGATGACCAGGTTGTACCGCCATTATCGGAGATATCCATTTGACCACCATAAGATAGCACATATATTTTATCAGGATTGTCGTTAGATGTTTCAATGCTCATGCGATCATCAGTACCTGCAAGATTATTTTTCAATACCGTCCATGATGCGCCTGCATTGGTAGACCGCATTACATCGCGATCGCCAACTGCATATAAAATATCACTATCTGTAACATGCTGCGCAAAATCATAGCAATGAACACTGCTTACCAAGGTCCAGGTATCTCCGCCATCGGTTGACCGAAACATCCCTTCGCGAGTCGCCGCTACTAAAATGTTAGGATCAGCAGGATTCATCACCAGACGTTGCACAATCATCAATTCATCTTGGTTATAGCTCAATCCTGTTGGCAACCATGTTACACCGCCATCAGTGCTTTTCAAAATTCCTGCGCTATATACACCGCCCCAAAAATCGTTGTCGGCCTGCCAAGAAGCTTCATAGCCATAGCCATCGCCTGAAACTACATATATGATATCATTATTAGTATAATCAACAACTACATCAGCAATAGAGGTAACGGGGATATTATCTGTCAATGGCAGCCATGTAGTGCCCCCATCAGGCGATTTCCATAATCCACCTCCTGCAGTTCCTACATATAGAACGCCGGCATCAATAGGATCTTGGATAATCACGTTCACACGTCCAACACCACCACCATCGGTCGGCACTTCAGCATTTCCAACGGGCTCCCATCCGGCAGCACGCTGACCTTCATAGGCCTCAGCATGGCTCTTCTTGTATGCTTCCCATTCCAGGAATGCCGTTCTGGGATCGGGGTAGTTTCCGTTGGCATCTACCCTTGTTTTCATCAGGTAGTCCCAGCGATTAAATTTTGCATATACATCATCGTCTTCAGCCTCTAAACCTAATAATTCAGTCTCCATCTCTTCATTGGCAACATGATCGAGATAGGCTTGACGAACTTCATAGTAATTAGGTGAATTAGGCATTGCAGGCCATGGCTTTTTTGCCGTAGGCGTAATTTGCGCCGAAATAGACGTAATAAACAGTGTGGTCAGGGTTGCGAGGAGGAATGAAAATCGGTTCATGCAATTACATTATGTGTTAAAATTACAAAATTTTCGGCTTAATTTTTTTCTGGATTACAACAATTTGACAATTCCTCGAACTAGTATTAACAAGTCATTCACAAACACAAACACGAAATCACGTAATTTTGTTGTCACAAATAATGCATTTTATGAAGAAATTACTGCTTATCCTCTTATTGATTTTGATGCGTATATCGGTGTATGCCGATGGAGGCATGTGGTTACCGATATTGTTGGAGCAGTTGAATATTGCGGACATGCAACAACGTGGATTTCAGTTAACCGCTGAAGACATTTATTCGGTGAATAAAAGCAGCATGAAGGATGCAGTTGTTCTATTCGGAGGAGGATGTACGGGAGAAGTCATCTCTGAGGAAGGACTTGTGCTCACCAACCACCACTGTGGTTTTTCAAGTATTAATGCCTTGAGTTCTCTTGAACATAATTATTTGAGAGATGGATTTTGGGCAAAAAATAAAAGTGAGGAGATCCCAGCTCCCGGGCTAACAGTTACTTTTATCATCAGCATGCATGATGTAACTGATAGCATCATCCCATATTTAAATCCGCAAATGGATGAACAGACTCGTGCTAATGTGGTTAGTCAACGCAGTGCACAGCTGAGTGCTGCATTTAAAAAAGGAACACATTATGATGCTATGGTGCGTTCGTTTTATTATGGCAATGCATATTATTTATTTGTAACGGAAACATTCCGCGACATCAGACTTGTAGGAGCACCTCCGGCATCTGTCGGGAATTTTGGCGGCGAAACAGATAATTGGGTGTGGCCAAGACATACCGGCGACTTCAGCATGTTTCGCATTTATGCGGGTAAGGACAACAAGCCTGCAGATTACAATGCAGAAAATGTGCCATTCAAACCTCGATATTCATTTCCTATTTCTTTAAAAGGTGTGGAAGCAAATGATTTTACATTAGTGTATGGTTTTCCGGGACGCACCCAAGAATATTTAACTTCATACGCAGTTGACCTTACTGTAAATAGCTTCAATCCAAATCGCATTTCATGTCGCGACGCACGACTCGAAATTATGAATGATTACATGCGCGGAAATGATACCATTACCCTGCAATATGCGTCAAAAGCAAAGGGCCTCGCCAATGCTTACAAGAAATGGAAAGGCGAGATGTTGGGATTGCAGCAAACAGATGCAATTGGTATCAAACAACAATATGAAACTGATTTTCAAGTTTGGGCAAATACGCATGTTGGAAAAGATTATCGTTATGTACTCGTCAATTTAAAACAAGCTTATACATCCTTTCGACCTTATTCTGAGCTAGCCGATTACACCAGTGAAGCATTCTATGCTGTGGAAGCCATCAATTTTGCAGGGAATTTCAGAAGTCTGGTTGAGAAATCAGCTGTCGACAGTATTACTAATGAAGCACTGGGGCAAATAGCTGCCGAACTAAACAATAAGAGCGAAGGGTTTTATAAAAATTATTGCTTACGTCTCGACCGCGATATGTTTGCTGTAATGATGGAAATTTATTCGCAGAAGGTGGATAAACAATTACAAAGTGATTATTTCAAATCGCAAGTTGCAGCATATCATGGAGACTTCAAGGCTTGGGCGAATGCTGTTTATGGGAAGAGTGTATTCACACATCCTGATAAATTGAATAAGCTGTTATCAACCTATTCTAAAAAGAAATTAAAGAAATTAAGTAATGACCCTTTATATAAATTGTATATTGAGGTAACTTCATTATATGAAGTGCAATCCAAACAGTTCATACAACCAGCTCAAATTCAAATCGCCACTTTAATGCGCGATTACATGCGGGGGCAGATGGCCAAGGACAGTGAAAAGATATTTTATCCGGATGCCAATTCGACATTACGTGTTACCTATGGAAATGTTGAAGGTTATACAGCTAAAGATGCCGTTTACTATAATTTTCAAACTACTGATCGTGGTCTACTGGAAAAATATAAAGAAGGCGATGAAGAATTCGATCTGCCAAAACCACTGGTTGACCTCATCAAGGCGCGCAATTTTGGTGCCTACGGCGATGTGAATGGCAATTTGCCGATAGCATTTATCGCCAGTAATCATACAACAGGCGGCAATAGCGGAAGCCCTGTTATCAATGCGAAAGGTGAACTGATTGGCACCAATTACGATCGCGTGTGGGAAGGCACTATGAGCGATATTATGTATGATGTGGACCGCTGTCGCAATATTTCACTCGACATAAGATATACCTTATTCATCGTCGATAAATATGCCGGCGCAACGAATATTATTCAGGAATTAAAAATTGTAGATTAATCAGGTTTTTACGGCAAAGGTCTTGGTGAATTTAATGGTAACAGCCTGCGATTGCGCGTAAGGTAATTTAGGATCAAGACGATCTCTATCGTTATTGAGTCCTTGATTCAATACAATATAGAGATCTGTTCCTTCCTGAGGATTATACCTGAATCGCAAATTGGCGCTGGTCATGTCTGAGATGTCTTCGTATTGAATATAGGCTTTCAATGAAACTTTTGTCGAGAAGTTGTAGTTAACACCTAATCGAACGAGGTTACTCATATATGAAGTTGCACTATCAATATCAAGGTATTGGTCGAATTGAATGTCATTAAATTCATAAGTAAGATTCGCATTCAGGTGACTGCTGATATAATATTGCA
>JAIBBA010000194.1 GCA_019694895.1 Chitinophagales bacterium | reverse complement strand
GTAACACGCGAAGATATTGATGTACACAATGTACCTTATTCAGGATTTGTGAAAGATCATATCGGTTATATCATTCTGGAACAGTTCACTGAAGATGCGGGATTACACGTAGGCAATGCATTGAAAGATTTAAAAGCAAAGGATCCTGCATTATCAGCCGTGATTCTCGATCTGCGCAGCAACCCGGGCGGACTTTTGCGCGAAGCCGTAAATGTTTCAAATGTATTTATCAATAAGGGAGAAGAAGTTTGCAGCACATTGGGTAAAGTTAAAGAATGGGATAAAACATTTAATACACTGAATAATGCTGTTGATGCGAATATTAAATTAGTGGTGCTTACCAACTCTTCATCGGCTTCTGCATCAGAAATTGTTGCAGGGACCATTCAAGATTATGACAGAGGTGTTATTCTCGGACAAAAAAGTTTTGGTAAAGGACTTGTGCAAACCACAAGAGATATTTCCTTCAACACCAAATTGAAACTTACCACCGCTAAATATTATATTCCAAGTGGACGTTGTATTCAGGCATTAGATTATACACACAGAAATCCGGATGGCAGTGTAGGAAAGGTTCCGGATTCACTGAAAACAGCTTTTAAAACAAAGAGTGGTCGAATAGTATACGATGGTGGAGGCATTGATCCGGATGTATTGGTAGAAAGAAAAGATTACAAAGACATTACGGCGAGTCTCATCACCAAAAATTATATTTTCAATTATGCAACCAAATACCATGCAGAGCATGAATCCATTGGTGAAGCAAAAAATTTCGCTTTAACAGACAAGGAATATGATGAATTTGTGAAGTGGCTGGAAGATAAAGAATACAGCTACACCACTTCAACAGAACGCAGTTTAGATAATCTTGAGTCAAACACGAAAGAAGATGCCTTTTATACAACTGTGAAACATGATATAGACCATCTGCGTGAGGCTATCGCCAACGACAAAAAGAATGATCTCTATAAATTCAAGGATGAAATAATAGCTGAACTCAATATTGAGATAGCCTCGCGTTATTATAACGGCACCGGTCGCATTGAATCCAGCTTCCGTTTTGATGATGATGTTCAGCGGGCAATAGAGGTTTTGGAAGATCAGGCAACATACAATTCGCTTCTTCAACCGAAATAACCGATCCCGGTGACAATTAAATCGCCGGAAAAGCTCGGGGCGCATTAATTTTGCAGTTATGAAAATTTGTCTACCGGCGGCAAGTCGTCGTCTGCTCATACCTCTTCTCTTCATCAGCGCACAAGCCATTGCTCAGCAAGAGGTAATAACTCGATTTGAAAAAACTATCAGCTACCTTGCTGACGATAAACTTGAAGGCCGTGCAACTGGGAGTGCCGGAGAGCAATTGGCATCGGCCTACATCATTCAACAGTTCAATGAAATAGGTCTGACACCTGCAGGAGATGCAGGAACCTATCTACAAAGTTTTGAAGCGCGATCAGGCAAAAAACCGGGTGAGGAGAATTACATCATCGCAGCATCGCGATATACCATGGACAAGCTACATTATCCGCATCCGATGACGGGAAATGGAATAGCTTCCGGAAATTTAATAGCAGTTGGATTTGGTATCACCGCTCCGGCTTTATCATACGACGATTATGCCGGTAAGGATGTAAAAGGAAAAATCGTATTAATAAAAACTTCTTCGCCCGATGGCACACATCCGCATTCCAAGTATATTGAATTTAATGATGAGCGAAAAAAAATTCAGTTAGCAGCAGCAAATGGTGCAGCAGGCGTAATATTTTACAATGAAGATGCAAATTATGAATTACCCGGAGATGATTATCGCAGAAATGTAACAGCAGAAAATATTCCGGTATTTATTGTGGACAGCACCACTGCAAAAAGTTTATTACAATTTACCGGTACGGTTGAATTACACACACAATTAAATGAAGAAGTGCGCACCGGTCACAACGTGTTAGGGTTTATAGATAATCACGCATCAAATACGGTGGTAATAGGTGCTCACTATGATCATTTGGGACATGGTGAAATAGAGGGATCGCTTTATCGCGGAGCACCTGCCATTCACAATGGTGCTGACGATAATGCCAGCGGTGTTGCGATGATGATTGAATTAGCGAGGTTCCTGAAACAAATGCCATCGTCAAACAATTATTTATTTATTGCATTCAGCGGAGAGGAGATGGGATTGTTTGGGAGCAAGGCGTTCACGCAATCACCGATGATGTTGCAATACCAATTTAATTACATGTTGAATTATGATATGGTTGGTCGTATGGATACAACAAATGCCATCATCATAAATGGTGTTGGTACTAGTCCGGCGTGGGCAACATTAAAAAGCATATCCAATTTCGACATGACACTCACCACAACAGAGAGTGGAATTGGGCCGAGTGATCAGACGTCATTTTATTTAAAAGATATTCCTGTAGTGCATTTCTTCACAGGATCGCATGCTGATTATCACAAGCCAAGTGATGATGCCGGTTTAATTAATTACATGGGCATGCTGAAAGTATTTAAATACAGCATTGCATTAATTTCTGCACTTGATGATGATGGCAAACTTGCCTTCACCAAAACACAAGACAGCAATAATGAAAACACACCGCGATTTAAAGTAACCATGGGTGTGGTTCCTGATTATGCCTATAGTGGAAAGGGCATGCGCGTGGATGGTGTTACCGATGGAAAACCTGCACAAGCAGCGGGCGTGATTGCCGGCGATATTGTGATCAAACTGGGAAGCTTTGATGTAACAGATATGATGGGTTATATGACAGCGCTGTCAAAATTTACGAAAGGTGAAACAGTTACTTTAGTTGTATTACGCAATAATGCACCTGTAGAATTGCAGGTAACATTCTGATTGGCACGCATTCTACATATCGAAACAGCCACACCGGTTTGCAGTGTGAGTATTGCAGCGTCGGGTATTACACAAGCTGTATTGACCACTAGTTCCGGCAATGATCATATGTCTGTAATCACGGGCAATATTTTAGCGGTTTGTGAACAGGCTGGAATAGGGTTAAAGGATATAGACGCAGTGGCTGTGAGCTCCGGGCCGGGTTCTTATACCGGTTTGCGCATTGGTGCATCAACGGCAAAGGGTATTTGTCACGCTTTAAACAAACCACTTATTGCCGTGCCTACCTTGTTGGCCATGGTTTCCGGTATACAGGAAAAATATCAGGAAGAAGCGCTGCTATTTTGTCCCTTGATGGATGCCAGGCGTATGGAAGTGTATACCTTGGTTGCCGACAGAGATTGTAACATATCGGCTCCTGCACGAGCCTATGTTATAGAGGAGCCATATTTTGATTTTATTCCTGCGGGAAGGAAAACTGTTTTCTTCGGTTCAGGTGTAGAAAAAACTTTAAACTTTCTTCCGGAAGGATCCATATCAGATTTACATTATTTTCCCTCTGCCGAACATTTGCATTTGTTAGCACTTCAACAATTTAACAGGCAGATTTTTGCTGATACTGCATATTTCGAACCGGAATATGGGAAGGAATTTTACACTCCTGCAAAAAAACAGTGATAAGCTGTTGCCGATTTGTTTTTTAGAATGATTATTGATAGCTTTACTAACTGAAGGTCAGAGTGGGTATCGTGACCCAAACATACACCCTATGCCCGCTATACACACAATAAAGCTCAACACCGACAACGGTGCCGAAATTCGCGTGGATTACAACCATTTGCGAAAGACGGTGTTAGTTATCAGGTCGGTAAACCACAAATTGCGTCAACAGATGATTAAACTGTTGGAGGAGTATCCGCAATTAACGGTAACGGAGATCTATATCAAGATGCGACTTGAACAATCGATAGCTTCGCAGCATTTGGCGATATTGCGCCGCAGTGGCGTTGTAATTACCAAGCGCAGTGGTAAGTTCATCTATTATTCTTTGAATCAGGATCGTTTGAATGACATTGGGCGACTGATACGGGAACTGGCAAAATAGTATGGCAAAGCAAAACATCATCGTATTTAATGATGTGGGCAGCGGTGAACTTCATTCGGCCCAGGTAACCTTGCGTGCCTTAACACACCCGCTGAGACTGAAGATCATTTCGTTTATAGATAAACACCGCAAAATCAACGTACACAAGATTTATACGGGTTTGAATTTAGATCAGAGTATTGCCAGTCAACAGTTAAATATCCTCCGCGGAGCTAATCTTGTTATAACACACAGAGAGGGTAAATTCATTTACTATTCGCTCAATTACGATACCATCGACCAGATGAATAAGCTTGTCGAAGATTTCAGAAAAAACGGTAAATAAGATTTTCTTTTACAATCCTGCTTTTGCAGAAATATCCAGCATACGTCTTATTGAATTCCTTGC